>CALVFH010000064.1 GCA_944326775.1 uncultured Parabacteroides sp. | reverse complement strand
GCGTTTTCGACACCCTACGAAATCTCCAAAAATCATTTTTTGCGTTTTCGACACCCTACGAAATCTCTAAAAATCATTTTTTGCGTTTTCGACACCTGTCGAAAATCCCGAAAATCACGTTTGAGCCTTTCGACACTTGTCGAAAGCTCCAGAAACGCTTTTTCCATGCTGCTAATTAAAATTTAACAACCCGGACTAATAAAAAAACCAAAGATAATCCTACATTTGCAAAAGTTATAGTTTACACTTAATATTTGATGCTATGCAAAACAGACGAAATTTCTTAAAGCAAGCCTCTTTGTTGCTTGCCGGCGGTTTAGTCGCCCCTCAGTTATTATCTTCTTGCGGCGGTAAATCCGCATCTACTCAGGCAGCCGGAGAAGCCGCAACAAAAGCAACCGGCAAATACATTGGCCTCCAGTTATTCTCACTTCGCGACATGGTGAAGGAAGAAGGTATCCAGAAAGTGCTGGAAGCTGCGGCCAAGATGGGTTACAAGAACCTGGAAACAGCCAGCTACGACAATGGCAAGATTTACGGATTGGCTCCGGCCGAATTCAAGAAAATGGTCAACGACCTGGGCATGAAATGCACCAGCGCCCACTTGGGACAGGCCTTCTCGAAAGAAAAAGAATCCGAAGTCATGGCTTGGTGGGATAAAGCCATCGAAGCACATAACGAATTAGGCGTGAAATACATGGTTCAGCCGTGGATGCCGGTGAACGACAAGACGACGCTCGACGACCTGAAGATGTATTGCGACTATTTCAATACCGTAGGCTACAAGACGGCTGCTGCCAGCATCTCCTTCGGATATCATAATCACGATTTCGAATTCCGGAAGATTGGCGACCAGCTGATTTACGACTTCCTGCTCGACAACGTGAGTCCGAACCACGTGTTCTTCGAAATGGATGTGTATTGGGTACAGCACGGCGGTGGCGATCCGGTAGCTTACCTGAAGAATCGCCCGTCGCAGTTCAAGGCTATCCACATCAAAGACGAAAAGGAAATCGGAGCCAGCGGCACCATGAACTTCAAACCGATCTTCGACCAGATGTATGCCAACAACATCAAAGACTGGTATGTAGAAGTTGAACAATATACCAACAACAATCCGGTGGAAAGCGTACAGCAGAGCTACGACTTTCTGAACAAGGCTGACTACGTGAAATAACGGGTTGGTCTTCCTCCGATAACGATGCCGATCTTTTTTCTGAAAGCAGCCATACTTTCCGGAAAAAGGTCGGCATCTTCTTTTTTGATAAAGCATCCAGACAACCCGGACAACACACTCCCCCTCCACAAGACTTCTTAACAAAAAGAAGGGCCCCAGGCCGCAGCGGACGACGCGCCTTTTTCTATTTTTCTTCTAAATATTCAGAATCTTTTGCTTAAACAGAAACACACGAGGAAAGGAATTTATCCGATTGGAATCTGAATTGGTATTCTTTGCCTTTCACCCGGATAAAAGCCCAAATGGTACAACGTTTAACTATCACTAAAAAGATGCAAAAAGTAATATTTCTGAAGAATCATGCGTAAAAGTCTGTAATATTGCAGTGCTCAAATAAGAAAAGGCTAATAATATGGAAGAGACAAGAGGTTATATTTCACAAGTTATCGGCCCGGTTGTCGATATTCACTTCGACGACAGGCAAGACGGACAGAAAATAATTCTACCTCATATTCATGATGCGATGGAAATAACCCGTCCGAATGGAAAGGTGCTGGTAGTAGAAGTACAGCAACACATCGGTGAAAATACGGTCCGTACCGTGGCAATGGACAGTACCGACGGGTTAAGAAGAGGAATGGAAGCCGTTTCCCACGGCACACCTATCACGATGCCAATAGGCGACCAAGTCAAAGGACGTCTGATGAACGTCACAGGACAAGTAATCGACGGTATGAACGAGCTTGACCGGAAAGGGGCATTCCCGATCCACCGGGAGCCCCCGAAATTCGAAGATTTGAAAACCAGTAAGGAAGTGCTTACCACAGGCATCAAAGTCATCGACTTGCTTGAACCCTATCTGAAAGGTGGAAAAATTGGTTTGTTCGGAGGTGCCGGCGTAGGAAAAACCGTGCTAATCAAGGAACTGATCAACAACATTGCCAAACGACACAATGGATTCTCGGTATTTGCCGGTGTCGGTGAACGTACTCGTGAAGGAAACGATTTGCTGCGCGAAATGATTGAATCTGGAGTTATCCGTTATGGCGATGAATTTCTGAAAAGCATGGAAGAAGGCAAATGGGATTTGTCAAAAGTCGATCCGGAAGAAGTCAAGAAATCGCAGGTATCGATGGTGTTCGGACAAATGAATGAACCGCCTGGAGCACGTTCGTCGGTTGCTCTCTCGGGGTTGACTATTGCCGAATCATTCCGTGACACGGCAGGTGAAGGGGAAACCAAAGATATTCTGTTCTTCATCGACAACATTTTCCGTTTCACGCAGGCAGGTTCCGAAGTATCCGCATTGTTGGGACGTATGCCTTCAGCCGTTGGTTATCAACCGACTTTGGCTACGGAAATGGGTGCCATGCAAGAACGTATTACATCAACCAAGAAAGGATCTATTACATCCGTGCAAGCCGTTTACGTTCCGGCCGACGACTTGACCGACCCGGCTCCGGCAACGACATTCACCCACTTGGATGCCACAACCGTATTGAGTCGTAAGATTGCCGAATTAGGTATCTACCCTGCTGTAGATCCGTTGGAATCAACCTCACGTATCCTCGACCCGCTGATTGTCGGCAAAGACCATTACGAAACAGCCCAGCGCGTAAAGCAAATATTACAGCGAAACAAAGAGCTGCAGGATATTATCTCAATCCTCGGTATGGAAGAACTCTCGGAAGAAGACAAGATTACCGTAAACCGCGCCCGCCGCGTACAGCGTTTCTTGTCGCAACCGTTCTCGGTAGCCGAGCAATTCACGGGAGTTCCTGGCGTTATGGTATCTATCGAAGATACGATTCGCGGATTTAAGATGATTATGGATGGCGAAACAGACCACATTCCTGAACAAGCATTCCTGAATGTTGGTACGATCGAGGAAGTAATCGAAAAAGGTAAACGACTGGCAGCCCAAGCAAACTAACGATATGAAACTGGAAATTATATCACCGGAAGGTATCGTTTATCAAGGAGAAACCGAACGTGTTTCTTTCCCAGGGTTAGGAGGTTCGTTCGACGTACTCCCCCATCACGCCCCACTGATAACTGCCCTGAGAAAGGGAGTTATCCGTTTCGACGAAGGAGGCATTACGAAAGAACAACCGGTTGAAAGTGGCTTTGTGAAAATCAAAAATGACAAGCTTTCAGTTTGCATAGAACAACTTTAAAATAAAAAACAAATGAGTGGCAGATTACGAATGAAGTTAATGGCGTTGATTACATTTATCAATGTGATTGTCGGCATTACATTGGGTGGATTGCTTTATACAATCTGGCCAGACCATTATTTCCAGTGGTATCCTTCCATCCCGCTTTTCTACTGGTTTACAGCAATGGCCATGACCTATTTTTTGGACAGTGTGAAACGGAAAAAAGGAGATGTTACGGTAACCACGTTTATGGTTGTTCGTTTTTGCAAATTTACACTGGCTATCGTTTTCCTATGGCTTTACGCCGTCATGATAGGTGAAAGATTAAAGGCATTTGGCTTTACCTTGATGCTTTTCTATTTTATCTATCTGGCCATGGAGACCTATACGATTTATTTGTTCGAGAAAAAAAGGATGAAACGTGAGAAGAAAGAACAAAATGGACAAAATCAGAATCATAAATAAATTAGGCCTATGGGTAGTGATGTTTATTTGCCTGTTTTCTTTTGAAAAGGTAAAAGCGGCATCAGAAGAAGTAGATGTGCAAACTATCGTTTTTTCCCATATCCAAGATGCTTATACTTGGCATATCACAGAATGGGGAGAAACAGAAATTTCTATTCCGCTACCAGTTGTCGTTTGGGATAAGGCAAAAGGATTGGATGTATTCCTTTCTTCGCGGTTAGAGAACGGACAGACATACAAGGGTTACCAAATCGCACAAGAAGGAGACTATGCCGGTAAGATTGTTATGCAGGATGCAACGGGCGAATGGGTTCGCCCAGTTGACTTATCTTTGACAAAAGACGTGTGCGCTTTATTGCTTGCCACAGTCATCTTACTCGTTATCATCCTGAAAACAGCATCATGGTATAAAAAACATCCGGATGAAGCACCTGGCGGTTTTGTCGGTATGATAGAAGCAACAGTCATGTATATAGAAGAAGAAGTCATAGCCAAATCAATAGGTGAAGACTATCGGAAATTTTCCTCCTATTTACAAGCTGTTTTCTTCTTCATCTTGATTAACAATCTGCTGGGAGTCATCCCAATCTTCCCGGGTGGAGCAAATGTGACGGGTAATATTGCCGTAACATTCGTATTGGCTGTATGTACCTTTATTGCCACTAACGCATTTGGAACAAAAGCATATTGGAGAGGCATCTTTTGGCCAAAGGTACCTATATTTTTAAAGTTACCGATTCCAATCATGCCGTTTGTAGAATTTTTCGGAGTCTTTACGAAACCATTTGCATTGATGATTCGTTTGTTTGCTAATATTATGGCAGGCCATACTATCATCTTAGCATTAACATGCTTGATTTTCATCACAGCATCTATGGGCGTAATTGTAAATAGCGGAATGACAATTGTATCAGTTTTATTCTGCATCTTCATGAACTGCCTTGAATTATTTGTAGCCTGCTTGCAGGCTTACATATTCACTCTATTGTCTGCCAATTATATTGGTCTGGCAAAAGAAAAAGATTGACAATTAATAGAGAAAATAATCAATAGTAGAATAATCAATTAAAAAGTTAAACATTATGTTATCAACAATTTTATTACAAGCTGCAGGAATGGGATTTGCAAAGATGGGTGCAACAATTGGCGCAGGATTAGCAGCTATTGGTGCAGGTATCGGTATCGGTTTAATCGGTAAAGGAGCTGTCGAAGCAATTGGTCGTCAGCCGTCTGCCGCAGGCGATATCCGTACATCCATGTTGATTATGGCTGCCTTGGTAGAAGGTGTTGCCTTGTTTGCGATTGTAGTTTGTTTCTTGGGCTTGTTCCAGCAATAATAAATAAAATAACGGCTTATGTCACTGTTAACACCAGATTCAGGTCTTCTGTTTTGGATGATTCTGTCTTTTGGAATTGTATTGGTGATTCTTTCTAAATATGGTTTTCCGGTTATTATCAAAGCAGTAGAACAACGTAAAGCCTTTATTGAAGGTTCCTTGGATTCGGCTCGGAAAGCAAATGAACAGCTTGCCAACCTGAAAGCAGAAGGAGAAGCCATTATTGCACAAGCCAAAGAGCAACAGAATGTCATTCTGAAAGAAGCTATGGTTACAAAAGAGCAGATTATTGCTGAAGCTCGACAAAAAGCTGCCGACGAAACACGTAAGCAATTAGAAGAAGCTACTCGGCGTATCCGCGAAGAAAAAGAAAAAGCGATCCGTGAGGTACGAGCTGAGATTACAGATCTTTCACTTGCCATTGCTGAAAAAGTAATGAAAGAGTCGCTCAGCAAAGATGAAAAGCAAAAGCAAGTTATCAACAAACTGCTCGATGAAGTATCGTTTAGTAAATCATAAAGTATGGATATTGGAACTATTTCTTTTCGGTATGCAAAAGCCCTTTTTTCGCTGGCTATAGACAAAGGGCAAGGGAATCAGGTTTACCAAAACATGAAAATGCTTTCAGACAATTTTCTGAACGAAGATAAACTGGAAGAAGCATTGGCAAACCCACTCGTATCAGCTGCCACAAAAGAGAAACTCTTAATCGCTGCGGGAGGTATTAATGTCAGTGATTTGTATCTTCGTTTTATCCGGTTGGTTTTAGAGCATCGACGTGAGTCATACCTACCGTTCTTTGCTCATTCCTATATCGAACTTTACCGGAAGGAGAAGAAGATTACACGCGTACTTTTTACCACGGCCGTTCCAACGGATAAAACTATCGAAAAACATCTGAAAGAAAAACTCCATGACGAAACAGGGTATACAATTGAGTTTGTAGGACGAGTAAACCCTAAACTCATCGGAGGTTTCCAATTACAGATTGGCAACTACAGGCTTGATGCCAGCTATGCTTCGCAGTTGCGCAATATCCGAAGCCAATTACTTGACAGAAAATAATTAATGAAAGAAAAGTATGACAGATCAGATAAAAGTTAGTGAAGTTTCCGCCATTCTGCGCAAAGAACTGGAAGGCATCAGCACAGACACTAAACTGGAAGAAGTCGGAACCGTACTCCAAGTGAGTGATGGTGTTGCCCGTATCTACGGTTTGGATAACGCTGAAGCCAGTGAATTGCTGCGGTTCGACAATGGATTAGAAGCTATCGTAATGAACCTGGAAGTCGATAATGTAGGAGCGGTTCTTCTTGGTCCGACAGACCAAGTTGAAGAAGGAGATACGGTAAGACGTACGGGACGTATTGCTTCTATCAAGGTAAGCGAAAGCATGATTGGCCGTGTTATCGACCCGCTTGGTAACCCGATTGATGGAAAAGGAGAAATCATCGGTGAAACTTGTGAAATGCCACTTGAGCGTAAAGCTCCGGGAGTAATCTATCGTCAGCCTGTTAATGAACCATTACAAACGGGTATTAAGGCTGTTGATGCAATGATTCCTATCGGTCGAGGACAACGAGAATTGATTATTGGTGACCGCCAAACAGGTAAAACGGCGATTGCCATTGATACCATTATCAACCAACGTAGCAACTATGAAGCAGGCGACCCGGTGTATTGCATTTATGTCGCTATTGGACAAAAAGCATCTACCGTTGCAGCTCTCGTTAGTACATTGGAAGAAAAAGGAGCAATGGACTATACTATCGTGGTTAGTGCAACTGCAGCTGATCCTGCAGCCATGCAATATTTCGCACCATTTGCAGGAGCTGCTATTGGTGAATATTTCCGTGATACGGGCCGCCATGCGTTAGTAGTTTATGATGACTTGTCCAAACAAGCCGTAGCCTATCGTGAAGTATCTTTGATTCTGCGCCGTCCTTCCGGTCGTGAGGCTTATCCGGGTGATATATTCTATCTGCATTCCCGTTTGTTGGAACGTGCAGCTAAAATTATCAGTCAACAAGAAGTTGCAGAGCAAATGAACGATCTTCCCGACAGTCTGAAAGGAAAAGTAAAAGGAGGAGGTTCATTAACCGCCCTGCCGATTATCGAAACACAAGCAGGAGACGTTTCTGCCTATATTCCAACAAATGTTATTTCTATTACTGATGGACAAATTTTCTTGGAAACAGACTTGTTCAACCAAGGTAACCGTCCCGCTATCAACGTCGGTATTTCCGTATCGCGTGTAGGTGGTAACGCTCAATTGAAAGCTATGAAAAAAGTAGCCGGTACACTGAAAATAGATCAGGCTCAATACCGTGAATTGGAATCATTTTCAAAATTCGGCGGTGATATGGATCCGGTTACAGCTTTCACTATCGATAAAGGGCAGAAAAACACACGCCTTTTAATTCAACCGCAATATAGTCCGATGCCCGTATGTGAACAAATAGCCATCCTTTATTGTGGTACCAAAGGCTTGTTAAAAGAAGTTCCTCTCGACAAGGTACACGATTTTGAAATGGCATTCCTCCAAAGCATGCGTACTTCTCATCAAAAAGATGTACTCGAACCTTTAAGCAAGGGTACTATCAACGACGACATTACCAAAATAATCGAAAGTACAGCTAAGGAATTAGCCCAATCGTATAAATAAATTTTGCGAGTCACGAGTTATGATTACAAGTTCATGAATTTTATCTGATTCATAATTTCTACCATAACTCGTAACTCCATAACTCATAATTCAAATTATGGCTTCACTAAAAGAAATAAAAGGTCGTATCTCTTCCGTCCGAAGCACGCAGAAAATCACGGCAGCCATGAAAATGGTTTCGTCAGCTAAACTGCATCACACACAGGCCGAAACCGAGCACACCTTGCTTTATGCCCAAGAATTGAAGGATGTCCTCAACGGATTATTAGCTGCTGGAGATGATATCAATTCTCCATTCGTTGTACAGCGTCCTCTCCGCACGGTAGCGATTGTGGCATGCTCGTCAAACAGCGGTTTGTGCGGAGCCTATAATTCAAATGTCTGGAGAAAACTTTCTGAACGGATTCTTTATTATAAGAAAGAGAATATAAACGTTCGTCTTTTACCTGTCGGAAAGAAAATTGCAGAAAATTTGCGACGAGAAGGCTATACCTACGACAACCAATTTGTCAATACTGCAGATAAACTGGATTATGCAAAATCCACCCGATTAGCTGCTGAATTGATGCGGCTTTATGCCTCCAAGGAAGTCGATAAGGTGGAGCTTTTATACCATCATTTCAAAAATACGGCAGTTCAGGTTATGACAGACATGACTTATTTGCCCCTTTCTGTTCAAGCAGACAGTAACGATGGAAAAAATGTTGTGGAAGATTACATTTATGAACCTTCAGTAGAGCAACTACAGGAAATGTTATTTCCAAAACTTCTGAATCTAACCGTTTATACCACATTATTGGATGCTCTAACCGCAGAACATGCGGCACGAATGATGGCCATGCAAATTGCCGATGACAATGCGAATGACCTTGCGCAAGACCTTACCCTGCAATACAACAAGAGCAGACAACAAGTTATCACCAACGAGTTGCTGGATATTGTAGGTGGTTCCATGCATTAAGCGACATAAAGATACGATCAAAATCAATCAAAATAAAAGCCCCTGAATATTGTAATATCCAAGGGCTTTTTTATTTGATAACGTTGGTTTATGACAACTGTATCCAACGAATGTATGCGAAGTCCATCCGGTGAGGCAGATCCGGATTCTTGGGGAATACACGGAACCCTACTTTCTGGCTACCTGCTTCTGTCGGAGTAATTTTCAATTCGAAGAACATTTTTGAACCTTCTTCTTTCTTCAACTCAAATTCCTGCTTAATGATAATCATCTGACGATGTTTTTCAGGATCTTCCTTGGTTACTACAATTTCAGCTCCAAGCATTCCCTGCAATTCATGACGGTCGATTACCAATTTAAATGTAATCTGAGAACCAACCATCGGACCATTAGTCATATAAGCCGCATCTGCTGTAAACGAATCAATTTCAAAGCTATCCCAATGAGAAGCAACCTCTTCTTTCCAAGAAGCAATTTCTTTAGCCTTAGCGAAGTTATCGGCTTTCAGAATAGCAGAACGAGTTGCCAACTTATTATAGAAACGGTCGATATAATCATCCAGTTGACGTTTCATCGTATAATTGTAAGCAATCTGAGACATGGAATTCTTGATATACTGAATCCAGTCAGGAGAATACCCCTTACTATTACGAGCATAATACAACGGGATAATTTCTGATTCCAACATCTGATAGATGGTTGCAGCATCTAATTGATCTTGATACTGCTGATTTTCATAGGTACGTTTATCTGTTAAAGCCCAACCGGCTCCTTCACGATAACCTTCGTACCACCAACCATCAAGAACAGAGAAATTCAATACCCCATTCATCTCAGCTTTCATTCCGGAAGTACCCGACGCTTCAAGCGGACGAGTCGGCGTATTTAACCATACATCCACACCGGCAATCAAATGACGAGCCAAACGCATATCATAGTTCTCGAGGAATATAATCTTACCTTCAAATTCCGGACGACGAGAAATTTCAATAATATGCTTAATCAAACCTTGACCACCGCCATCAGCCGGGTGAGCCTTTCCAGTAAATACAAACTGAATCGGGAACTGAGGATTATTAACAATCTTAGCCAAACGATCAAGATCGGTAAATAACAAATGAGCACGTTTATAAGTCGCAAAACGACGACCGAAACCAATGATCAATGCATTCGGATCCATCTTCTCGAGAATAGAAACTACACGAGCTGGATCACCTTGATTTTTCAACCAAGTTGTCTTATATTCATTCTTGATATATTTAACTAACTTATGTTTCAAGGTCTGGCGGATGTTCCAAATTTCTTCATCAGGCAAACTTTGAATTGCTTCCCAATACTTCTGATTTGACTGATCCGAATAGAAATTCTTATGGAAACGCTTGTAGAAGAATTCCTTCCATTCGGTAGAAGCCCATGTCGGCATATGAACACCATTAGTAACATAACCTACATGCAATTCTTCAGGAAAATAGCCTTTCCAAATCGGAGCAAACATCACTTGGGAAACTTTTCCATGCAACCAACTTACACCGTTAGCTTCTTGGCAAGTATTCAAAGCGAATGTACTCATACAGAACTTCTCGTTTGTCCCTGGATTTTCACGTCCCATATCGATAAATTCCTGCCAGCTGATACCCAGTTTTCCTGGGAATTCACCCATATAACGACCAAACAGACCTTCGTCAAAATAGTCATGTCCGGCAGGAACCGGAGTATGTACCGTATATAAAGAAGAAGCACGAACCACTTCCAAAGCTTGATTAAATGTCAGACCGTCTTTCTGGATATAATCAACCAAACGCTGAGCATTAATCAAGGCAGCATGACCTTCATTGCAGTGATAAACCTGTTTGCGGATTCCCAGTTTGTTGAGCATCATGATACCACCGATACCCAGCAGATATTCCTGCTTCATACGATTTTCCCAATCTCCTCCATAAAGCTGGTGCGTAATTGAACGGTCCCATTCGCTGTTTTGCGGAATATCCGTATCCATTAAATACAAAGGAACACGCCCTACCTGAACCTTCCAGATATAAGCATAAACCGTACGGCCAGGATAAGGTACTTCCAAAACCAAAGGTTCTCCATCAGACTGCAACACCTGAGTCAACGGCAGCATATCAAAATTCTGTGCCTCGTAATTGGCAATTTGCTGACCATCCATTGACAAGGTTTGAGTAAAATAACCATAGCGATACAAGAAACCTACAGCACACATATCAATATTGCTGTCACTTGCTTCCTTCAAATAATCGCCGGCAAGGATACCCAAACCTCCTGAATAGATTTTCAGAATGTTGGTCAAACCATATTCCATACTGAAATAAGCAACTGAAGGTTTCGTTGTGTCTGGTTTGACATTCATATAGTTTTTAAAATCAACATACACTTTGTTGATTTCGCTCATCAAAACCTCATCGGCAAGAATTTCCTCTATGCGCTTGTAAGACAAACTTTGCAATAATTGTATAGGATTACCTTCCGTAGATTTCCACAACACAGGATCTACTTTCCCGAACAGTTTTGCTCCTTCATGATTCCATACCCACCAAAGATTCGTGGACATTTCTTTCAACGGCTCCAACGGTTTGGGAAGATTCGAATGAGAATAAACATCTTTCCAAATCGGAGCGTTCGCATTATTCGCTTTGATTTTCATACTTATGAAGTTTAAAGTGTGTATTCTGTTTTCTAATAAGAACTTCATCGATATTCCGCCTGCAAAGGTAGAATTTATTTACGATATTATTTGTGTTTTCAACTATTTCTTTTCTTGCTATTGGCAAGCGCAATAGCAAAGGCGTCTCTATAATATTCAATGAATTTGCTCCATTCTGCTTCCTTAGCCAAAGCAAAACAACGTTCCGTGATGGCCTTTGCTCGAACTGAACGTCCGTCTTCAGCCAAAGTCAAAATAGAATTAACAATAGCATCAGCAACTTCAAAATAATTGAAATCATCTCGTTTGACAACAACTACGCCTTCACAGATATCCGTTCCTGAAACATGCTTCAATGCCCACATTCCAAAACCGGCGAGATTGGTTGTAATAGTTGGTATGCCAAACGCGATACTTTCCAGCGGCGTATATCCCCAAGGTTCATAATACGACGGATAAACCGTCACATCCATACCTATTAATAAATCGTAATAAGGCTTATTGAAGATACCATCTTTTCCATCGAGGTAACACGGGACAAAAATAATCTTCAATTTATTCAAATGGCTATTGGTTAATCCAACTTGAAGAATATAGTTCAATATACGGTCATCCTGCATCTGATTTAACCAATGCGTGCAGAAAGGCATCTGCATCGGTTCTGTCGTATGATAATCTTTTTCGAGAGCTGTTTTCAAATCAGCACGGGGTTCACGAACCCAAGCCGGAACCATAATAAAAGCAATCGCCTCGCGTTGCAGGCGCCCAGAGGTCCGCACCCTGTTCATTGCTTCAATGAATACATCAATACCCTTGTTCCGATATTCATAACGCCCACTGGTTGAAATCAGCAATGCATCAGGACTGATAGTCGTTCCCAAAAGTTTCTCGGCTACATTTATTAATGTCTTGCGGGCCTCGGCACGTTTTTGCTTGTACGCATCTCCTTCGGGTACGAAGTTGGGCTCAAAGCCGTTTGGCGTTACAATATCCGGAGCCTTGTCCAGCAATTGCCGACATTCAATCGCCGTAATATCACTCACCGTTGTAAAACAATCGGCATAATGGGCAGCCTGCTTTTCTATCGAATGTTTAGCTTCCATATTCAACTCATGCGCCATCTGATCGCCATTATAACCATCCATATACGCATATAAAGCTTTATTGTTTCCAGCTATAGAGCGACCAATAGACGTAGCGTGAGTCGTAAACAAAGTAGCTATAGCCGGTACATGCTTACGAACATATAATTCACCCATTCCCAGCATCCACTCATTAAAATGAGCAGCTACTTGTTTATTTTCCAAGCGATAAAAATGATAAAAACTTTCGATAACCTTTCCTACGGCATAAGCGAACATACACGATTCGTCATAATCACCGTAAGCCTTCATGGAATCAACTTTAAAGTCAGCCCACATTGCATAGTAAATGGCGTCTTTGTCTTTAAAAAAAGATTGATAGTCAACCAGAATTACCGGAGGTTCACCCGGGACTTTCCATCGTCCAACTTTAACCTGCAAGCCATCATGCTGACCCGCATATTGCTTCCAATCTGCAAAAAGCTGGTCATCTTCCTTAAAGTCTGCCGCTGCCGTTGCTTTCCAGATATCAGGTCCGATAAAAATTACTTTGTCTTTAAAAATCTGTTGCAGGGTATATGCCTTTGTCGAAAGGACCGTGTAAATTCCACCGACTTTATTGCAAACTTCCCAACTGCTTTCAAACAGATAATCTGGTGTGCGTTTCGTATTATTCATATAAATAGATGAAAGTAGGTCTTCTAACCGCTAAATTTTTGGGTGCAAAGATAGGCATTTTTGCGCTTTTTTCGGGAATAAATAGGCTTTTAATCCTAAAATTTGTAGCTTTGTCCAATTTCTAAAACATAATTATTATGGCTAAAAGAAGAATTTTAAAGAAAGACATTAGCCGCATAGCCGGCGAATTGTTTTCCGAAGCATTGGTTTGTAAATTATTCATTCCTGGTTCCGACACAGAAAAGGCAGAAGCTGTCATGACACGCATACTCGATATGCAAGACAACTTCATCCGTCGTGTAGGCCATCCCGATGGGAAAGAAAACCCGGCCTTAGTCAAGGCATACTACCGCAAACTGGTTGCCGATTTGCAAACTGAAGTTGATGCAATTGCCCAACAACTCGGTGAATTGAACAAACAACCGGGCGAATGAAAAAAGCATTGAGCAAGGCTATTTTGCAATGGTTTGGCTGGAAGACTGCTTCATGCGAAGGGTTCGAACTGCCCAAATGTGTCATTTGCGTAGCACCGCATACCAGCAACTGGGACTTTGTCATCGGAAAGCTTTTCTATACGTCTATTGGAATGACCGCAAGTTTCCTGATGAAAAAAGATTGGTTCTTCTTCCCTTTCAACTTGCTGTTTAAAAGCATGGGCGGTGTTCCGGTTGACCGCAACAAACGGACTTCAATAACCGACCAGGTTGCCGAAATGTTCCTTCAAAACGATCGCTTCCAAATTGCGATTACCCCGGAAGGTACCCGCAAGCTCGCCGCTGAATGGAAGAAAGGATTCTACTACATCGCCTTAAAAGCGAAAGTCCCCATCCTTCTTGCCTATATGGACTATGGGAAACGGGAAGTAGGGACAAAAGGCGTATTCTACCCTACGGGCGATGCCGATGCCGATATCGCCCGGATGCGTGCCTGCTTCCAGGACGTGACAGCCTGCCATCCGGAAAATTATTGCATCTGATACATTCGTTTTCCTTCGCGGAAAGAAAACTACGCTTTCTTCGAAGGAAAACGTATATTTAAGACAAGCAAAACACAGGTTTTTTATTATTCAGAATCTTCAATAGAATGGAAACAGATTTGCTTATTAGCATGGTACAAGCCCACATCACGTGGGAAGACAAGGCTGAAAACCTTGCCTATTATGGAGAACTGCTGCGGCGCATCGACGGAAAGACCCACCTTGTCGTCTTCCCGGAAACTTTCACCACAGGCTTTTCGATGGATGCGCCCCGCCTGGCCGACACGATGGATGGAGAGACCGTCAAGACACTCCGGGGCTGGGCAAAGAAATACAACCTCGCACTCACCGGGAGTTTCATTGCTACCGAAAAAGGCAAATACTACAACCGAGCCTTTTTCATCACTCCCGAATCCGAACAATATTATGACAAACGCCATTTGTTCCGCATGGCCGGAGAAACCGAAGTTTATACTCCCGGGCACTCACGACCAATCTTCCACTTCCGCGGCTGGAACATCTGCCTTGAAGTTTGTTACGACCTGCGCTTTCCGGTCTGGAGCCGAAACACCAACAATGCTTATGATTTATTGATCTACGTAGCCAACTGGCCCGCCGTCCGCCGCTCGGCATGGAAACCCTTGCTGCTGGCACGCGCTATTGAAAACATGGCCTACGTTTGTGGGGTAAACCGGGTAGGCATAGACGGAAAAGGTTTCGAATATGACGGTGAATCGGTTGTCTATTCCCCCAAAGGCGAACTGCTTGCCGAATGCGAAGAAAAAGAAGAAAAAAATTGTACCGTCTGCTTGTCTTTGGAAAAGCTGCAACGCTTCCGCGAAAAGTTCCCGGCTTGGAAAGATGCAGACCAGTTTGAATGTCACTTATCCCTCCTGTAATGCGTTCCCCCTGGTCGTGGATTCCCACTCTCTATTTCGCTGAAGGCTTGCCCTATGTAGCCGTCATGACGCTTTCCGTCATCATGTACAAACGATTAGACATCTCGAATGCCGACATCGCCCTCTACACCAGCTGGCTCTACTTCCCCTGGGTAATCAAGCCCGTCTGGAGTCCCTTTGTCGATCTGTTGAAAACCAAACGCTGGTGGATCTGGAGCATGCAGCTGCTGATAGGCGGAGGCATGGCCGGCATCGCCTTCCTCCTCCCGGGCGACTTCTTTTTCCAAACCACCTTAGCTTTCTTTTGGCTGATGGCATTCAGTTCAGCCACTCACGATATTGCAGCCGACGGCTTCTATATGCTCGGCCTCAACGAAGAACAGCAGGCTTTCTTCATCGGCATCCGCAACACGTTCTACCGGATTGCCATGATTACGGGGCAAGGCCTGCTCGTCATGCTTGCCGGATGGATAGAAACGACAACCGGCCATATCCCTTTTGCCTGGAGCCTCGTGTTCTTCGTTCTGGCGGGAACCTTCATCGGCTTGGCGCTCTGGCACCGCCATATCTTACCCCGGCCGGCAACCGACCGGCAGCGCAACGACGTCTCCTGGAAGAACATCGGGAGCGCATTCGGGAAAACATTCACCAGCTTTTTCCGGAAGAAAGGGATTGTTCCTGCCCTGCTCTTCATGCTGACATACCGCCTGGGCGAATCCCAGTTGGTCAAACTCGCCTCCCCCTTCCTGCTCGACGGGAAAGAAGCCGGCGGACTGGGACTTTCCACCACGCAAGTGGGCTTCACCTACGGCACCGTCGGCGTGATTGCCCTGCTTATTGGAGGCATCCTGGGCGGCATTGCCATCTCGCGGGGCGGACTGCGGCGCTGGATATGGTGGATGGCACTGGCTATCTCGCTTCCCAACGCCGTCTATCTTTACCTGGCCTACGCCATGCCGGAAAGCTTCCTCGTCGTCAATGCCTGCGTGGCCATAGAACAACTGGGCTACGGTTTCGGCTTTACCGGCTACACGATGTACCTGATGCTGTTCTCGGAAGGAGAATACAAAACGTCGCACTATGCCCTTTGCACCGGTTTCATGGCGCTCGGCATGATGCTTCCGGGGATGGTCTCGGGCTGGATACAGGAGCTTCTCGGCTACCGCCTGTTTTTCGTCTGGGTGATGGTCTGCTGCCTTCCGCTTTTCGCCGTCCTCCCGTTCATCCACCGTTGCAAACGCGTTTAATCTTAAAACAAAAATAAATGAAAGCTTTCTACACTATCGGATTATTGATTATCTCCAACATCTTCATGACCTTTGCATGGTACGGCCATTTGAAACTACGCCAGGAATCGAGCTGGTTTGCCTCGCTCCCGCTGATCGGGGTCATCGTTTTCAGCTGGTCAATCGCCTTTTTCGAGTATTCCTGCCAGATTCCGGCCAACCGCATCGGCTTTTCCGGCAACGGGGGCCCGTTCTCCCTCATGCAGCTGAAAGTCATTCAAGAGGTCATCACCCTCATCGTGTTCACGGTGTTTACCACGATTTTCTTTAAGGGAGAGACCTTCCACTGGAACCATCTCGCTGCCTTTCTGTGCTTAGTCATGGCGGTTTACTTTGTCTTCATGAAATAATTTCCGCCCCAATGGGCGGGACTGTTTTTCGATGGACACTTCATTACGGTCGTAATGAGATGTTCATTACGGTCGTAATGAGGAGTCCATTACGG
>CALVFH010000063.1 GCA_944326775.1 uncultured Parabacteroides sp. | reverse complement strand
TCTGGGTACCTCAAAAAAGGCTGAAAACCTTCGGGTTTTCAGCCTTTCTTATTTCTATCCGCCTTATTCTTCCTCGTCAATCCGCTCCAGCTTGAAAATCACCGGGCGGGTCCCGTCGTTGCAGCAGGCAATCATCATCTTCTCGTCGTTGGTCCAACCGCGCATGATGGAGCCTCCTTGCAGGGCGGCGTAAACGTAACGGCTGATGCAATCCCACGCTTCGGCGCAGAATTTGCCGTCGAGCAGGTGGAAATAATTGCTCCGGTCAACCAGAAACTCCTGTCCGTCATAGAAAAGCGAGCACGGGCCCGCATCGGGGTTCGAGAGGTATTGCTTTTGCAGGTCTTGGTAGCATTTCCGCTTCAAGACGGTGATTTTACATTTGTGCGTCACGGTTTTTCCCTTCCCGGCGGCCTGGTTTGCCCGGTCGTAAAACAATTCGGCTCCGTTGGCAAATGAATAGTTGCTGCCGGCCGTCATCGCCAAAGCCGATACTCCTGTTAGCTTGAAAAATTTACGTCTGTCCATAATCGCTTTATTTTTATTGGTTTATGCAAAGTTAGAAGAACGGAAATGAATTTACAAGGAGTCAGGGCTGAAATCCTTTGCCCGTTTTGGTTTGGGATGGGCTTCGAGACACCCCGTTCAAGCTATATTTCAAAAGAAATGTTATCAAATATGACGTTGTATGAAAATAATGCATACAGCATAGTAACTAAATACGCCGTATTTAGGAATAATGCATATAACATAGTAGTTAAATACGCCGTATTTGGAAATAATGCATACAGCATAGTAACTAAACACACCGTATTTAGAAATAATGCATACAACATAGTAATTAAATACGCCGTATTTAGAAATAATGCATACAGCATAGTAACTAAATACACCGTATTTAGAAACAATGCATACAGCATAGTAGTTAAACACACCGTTTTTATTATCTTTGCATATGCAATATTACTTTTTTTCATCCAAAAAGATAATACGGCAGATGCAGGATACCAATCTATAAAATGGAGGATAGCAAGATGGAAGTAATACAGGAATTCAGATTGAGGAGCCTTACAAATTCATTGTATGCGCAGTTTATTGCAGACGTGGATTCGCAAATCCAACGTCTTACCCCGAAAGCATTGAAGATTACGAAATGTTACGAGGCGTTTGCAGCCGGAATCGAGCAGTTCGACCAGGTTTTTAAAAAACAATCGAAGAGCAACCTGACGGAAATCCTTGCCCGACAGAATGGAATACGCGGCGAATGGTATCACTGCTTCTGCGGCCATGTGCGTGCCGATATTTTTCATGGTGACGAGGAAGTCCGCAAAGCGGCCCGGCGTGTCCTCAACTGGATCAACTGTTTCAAAAACATGCGGAGATGTTCTCGTCGCGTCCAATCCGCCAACCTAACCGAACTCGGCGCAAAACTCACCGAAGAACCCCTCGCCTCGGATGTGGAATTATTAGGTCAAACCCAAAACCTTCAGCGCATGATTGCTGCAAACGAGGAATACAAGGCGATGTCGCTCGGGCGGACGGAATCGCGCAAGGACGTGGTGCTGAATGCCGTAAATGATGCGCGGGCGGCACTGGACGAGGCGTATCGCAACATTGTCGGGATGGTCAATTCGCAGGTGATGTTCGCCGAGCTGTCCGACGCGTCGGATTTCGAGGGCAGCGCGGCGGACGGGCCGCAACTCAGTGCGCTGGCGGCCGAGACGGGCGTATTGAGCGATTTCGTGCGCAGCGTGAACACGTTGATCCGCGAATACAAGACCGAAATGGCGCAGAGCGGGCCGAACACGCCGGCCGACGGGGCGGCGGAAAAAGGCGAAGAGGCCGAGACGGGCGGCGAGGAGGCCAGCGACGGCGCGGAACTGCCGTGAACGGGGCGTTGCATGGCATTCAGAAATTGACTACCTTTGCCCGGCTGGAAGAGAGCGGTTTCCCGCCGGTTTTTCAGGAAGAAACAGACAAACAGATAATAAAAATAGCTATGGCATTACAATGTGGTATCGTGGGTTTGCCCAATGTGGGTAAATCGACGCTTTTCAACTGCTTATCGAACGCGAAAGCTCAGTCGGCGAACTTTCCGTTCTGTACGATTGAGCCGAATGTGGGTGTGATTACCGTTCCCGACGAGCGTTTGACGCGTCTCGCGGAGTTGGTACACCCCGAGCGCATCGTCCCGACGACGGTGGAGATTGTCGATATTGCCGGGCTGGTCAAGGGGGCGAGCAAAGGGGAAGGATTAGGCAACAAATTCCTCGCGAATATCCGCGAAACGGATGCGATTATCCATGTGCTCCGCTGTTTTGACGATGATAACATTGTCCACGTGGATGGAACGGTCGATCCGGTGCGCGACAAGGAAATTATCGACCTCGAATTGCAGATAAAAGACCTCGAGACGATTGACAGCCGCATCGCGCGGGTGCAAAAACAGGCGCAGACGGGTGGCGACAAGCAAGCGAAGCTGACGTACGACGTGCTTTCGCGCTACAAGGAGGTGCTTGAGCAGGGAAAAAGCGCCCGCACGGTCTCTTTCGAGTCGAAAGAGGAGCAACGCGTGGCCCACGACCTTTTCCTATTGACCAACAAGCCTGTTCTTTACGTCTGCAATGTTGACGAGGAGAGCGCCGTCGGCGGGAATGCTTATGTCGAGGCGGTTCGCGAGGCGGTGAAGGACGAGAATGCCCAAATCCTGGTTGTGGCGGCCAAGATCGAGAGCGAGATTGCGGAACTGGAAACGTATGACGAGCGGCAGATGTTCTTGCAGGAGATCGGGCTGGAGGAATCAGGCGTGAACCGGTTGATCAAGGCGGCCTACAAGTTGCTGAATCTCGAAACCTTCCTCACCGCAGGGCCTCAGGAAGTGCGGGCATGGACTTACCACAAGGGATGGAAGGCTCCGCAGTGCGCCGGCGTCATCCACACCGATTTCGAGAAGGGTTTCATCCGCGCGGAAGTCATCAAATACGAAGATTACATCGAACTGGGTTCGGAAGCTGCCGTCAAAGAGGCGGGAAAGATGTATGTGGAAGGAAAAGATTATGTCGTGCAGGATGGCGACATCATGCATTTCCGCTTTAACGTCTGACGCGCCCGGAACGGGAAAGAAATAAAAATCAGCCAGCTGATTTGCAACGCAGAGGGGTTGCAGATTGGCTGGCTGATTGTTTTCCGGGGTGCGGATCAGAGTTCCACGCTTACGCTATGGGTACCCGGGCCGTAGCTCTTTGCTTCGGACTCGCCGGGGAGGGTTACGTCGGCCGTCGCCCCTTCCGGAATGGTGAAAGTCCATTGCCAGGTGTCGCCTTCGTATTTCCAGTCGCTTTTGATGAGTCCCGCGGCGGATTGGTAGGTTGCGCTCAAATGACCTAAGCGGCGGTCGGGCAGCGGGCGCATAATGATGTGGCGGAAACCCGGATTGGCGGGGTCGGCGGCGATGCCGGCTGCGGTCTCCCACAACCATTCGCAGACGCAACCATAGGCATAGTGGTTGAACGAGTTCATGCCGCGCGGGCCCATTCCCGTATCTTTCATATAGCTGTTCCAGCGTTCCCAGATGGTGGTGGCCCCGTTATCGACAGAATAGAGCCAGGAAGGATTTTTCCGCTGGAAAAGGAGCTCGTAGGCGATGTCGGACATGCCGTTTTCCGTCAGCGTAGCCATCAGGATGGAGGTACCCAGGAATCCGGTCTGCAAACAGTTGTCGTGCTCCTGGAAGTTCTGGCGCAGGCGGGCGATCATCTGTTCCTTGGCCTTCCCCTCTACAATCTGGTTTTTCAAAGCAAACAGGGCGGGAGTTTGCATGGTGTTGAGGATGGCGGTCTTGAATTCCCCTTCGGGAGTCAGAAATTGCTGGCGGATATAGTTGCGGGCCTCGTCCATCATGGCTTCGAAGCGAGAGGCGTCGCGTCCGGTGGCGTTCGCCATGTCGCGCATCATGCCGGCATCAATCAGCCAATAGCTGGCGCATAAATAATTCCAGTAGTCGATGGCTTCGGGCCGGATACCTTTCCCGGAGAAGATCAGGCCGCTGCAGCTTTCCAGCGGCTCGTAACTCAACCAGTCTGCCCACTGATAATTGCCGTTTTCCTGTTTCAGCGCGTTATGGTCGTATTTTGTCTCTGCCACGTGGTTGATGAAACGTTCCATCGACTCCCACGATTCTTCGACGACTTGCGTATCGCCGAATTGTTTCCAGACAACCCACGGCACGATGATTCCCGCGTCGGCCCAGCCGAGCCGCATCATGTCCTGCTCCGTGGCGCCATATTGGGCGTAAGGAGCGACGCCGGGATAACCTCCCAAGGGAGATTGGCTGTCGCGCAAGTCCTGCAACCATTTATGGAAGAAGCGGCTTGTGTTGGCGAAGAAAGTTCCCGTTTCGCTGAACACTTGGGTGTCGGCCGTCCATCCTAAACGCTCGTTGCGTTGCGGACAATCGGTAGGAACGGAGAGATAATTGGATAACTGACCCCAGTAGGTGTTCGAAATCAACTTGTTTATCAATTCGTTTCCCGTTGTGATGTGTCCGATTTCCATTTTTTGCGAGATGGAGGTTACCGGAATGCTGTGCAACTGCTGGATAGTAACCGGCTCCGTCGAAGTAATGGAGAGATAGCGGTATCCGAAGAACGTATTCCGGGGACAATAGGAGACGGGCTCTTCGCTGGCACCAAACGTATAGTCGAGCATCATGCCCGTATCCGGAATGCGCAAATTGAGGCGATGCACACTGCCCTCCGGGCCATCCATGCCCCGGCTCTTTGCGCCATTGCCGTCATTGAGGATTTCCGACACGATGCAATGGAGCGTTGTGCCTTCTTGAGCCTGGAAAAGGAATTCAGGGACTGCCGCCGCATTTTGTCCGAAATCGACTACCAGGTTTTCACCGGGATTTACTTGCATAGGCTCGCCGGGCGTAAATTCTTTCTTGATGACAACCTTGCCGTAAGCCTCCTCGCTTTCTCCCGTTACTTCTTGCCAGATATAGGCTTTTACGGGGGCGAGGGCTAAATCTTTACGCTGGTAAATCTCTGCGCCGTTGTCAGGAAGGATTTTTCCTTGGAATTCCGTGTTAATCTCAGGCTTCGAGAGTTTCTCTGGCGTGAGAAAACCTTGCGGTTCGCGGGCGTCATAAATTTCGCCGTCGAAGATGGCGGCATGCTTGACTGGCCCTGCGATGCCGGCTTGCCAGGTGTCGGTATCCGTGCCGAACAGGTGAGAAGTTCCGTTCTTATACGTTACACGTACGACGCCGCGAAATGCGCATTTCTTGCCCAGCATCCCTTGGTTGCCGCCAGGTGTTACAATCTTATCTGCCCACCAGCCAGGTGTTACCTGGGCTGCCAATTGGTTTTCGGCTCCTGCCTGTTTGTTGTAAGCTGCGGTTATATCGTAAGTAAACGAGCGTCTGGTTTTAAGCGGATGGGTAAATCCCGGTTTAAGCACTTCTTCGCCGATAAGCTGGCCGTTGACATACAAATCATAGACACCCAGCCCCGTGGTCATCCATTCCACGCGCGAGACTTCCTCTTCGTTGGTTAAACTGGAGACGAACCAGCTGGCGCCATCGGCTGCGCGTGAGCCATCGACTACGACATCGGTTATCACGGGCGCATCGGTTGCCGATATCCATTCTGAACTCTGCCAGGCTTCATCTTCGAGTGCGTCAACCAGTCGCACTGTGTCTGGCTTGTTTGCAGGTCCGCAGGCCGTTAATAGGGCAAAGGCTGCATAATAAAGGATTTTCTTGTGATTCATGTTATTCTTGTTTTAAGATTAATAATGTGTTTCACGAAAAACAAAGGTAAAAAAAGGCTATTGCAAAAGCAAAAAAAAACAGTCTCCCGTGGTATTCAATAGATATAATGTATATTCTTACACCCTCTCATTAAAAATCTGCGAGATACTGTGGAATTACAATATCTCGCAGGATGATGATAAAAGAAAATCATTCTCAGAGGTCTTCAATCTCCTTGAAATTCTTCTGGAGCTCTTCGTCGCTGACGTTGTAGTTCGTCAGGTCGCCGGCGATGTACATGTCGTATGCCGCCATGTCAATCAGACCGTGGCCGGAGAGATTGAAGAGGATGGTACGGGGTTTGCCTTCGATTTTGGCTTGTTCGGCTTCGCGGATGGCGGCAGCGATGGCGTGCGCCGATTCCGGAGCGGGGATAATCCCTTCCGTTTGGGCGAAAAGCGTGGCCGCCTTGAACGTGTCGAGCTGCTGGACATCGACAGCTTCCATCAATCCGTCTTTCATCAGCTGGCTGACGATGGCGCCTGCCCCGTGATAGCGGAGGCCGCCGGCGTGGATGTTGGCGGGAGCAAAGTTGTGGCCGAGCGTGAACATCGGGATGAGCGGAGTATAGCCGGCTTCATCTCCGTAATCGTAATGGAATTCGCCGCGCGTCAACTTCGGACAAGAGGCCGGCTCGGCAGCGATGATGCGCAGGTCCTTTCCTTCCTTCATCTTGTGCCGCAGGAACGGGAACGCGATGCCGGAGAAGTTGGAACCGCCTCCGAAGCAGGCAATCAGCACGTCGGGATATTCGCCCGCCATTTCCATTTGCTTTTCTGCCTCGAGGCCGATAACGGTCTGGTGCAACATCACGTGATTCATCACGCTGCCCAAGGTGTATTTGCAATTCGGCGTCTGCATGGCCAGTTCGACGGCTTCCGAGATGGCTGTGCCGAGGCTTCCCTGGTAATTCGGATGGTCGGTCAGGATTTTGCGCCCTGCTTTTGTACTCATACTGGGCGAGGCGATGACTTGCGCCCCGAAAGTTTGCATGATGGAACGGCGGTAGGGCTTCTGGTGGTAGCTGACTTTCACCATATAAACCGCCAGCTCCAGTCCGAAGGCCTTGGCGGCGTAGGAGAGGGCTGCGCCCCATTGTCCGGCGCCTGTTTCAGTCGTGATGTTGGTCACGCCTTCCTTCTTGCAGTAGTAAGCCTGGGCCAAAGCGGAGTTCAACTTGTGGGAACCGATTGGGCTGACACTTTCGTTCTTGAAATAGATGTGTGCCGGAGTGTCGAGGGCTTTTTCCAGTCCGGTCGCGCGGACCAGCGGGGTGGGGCGCCAAACTTTATACATTTCGCGGACTTCTTCAGGGATTTCAATCCAGGCATCCGTTGTGTTCATTTCCTGGTGAGAAGCTCCCTTCGAGAACAGCGGATAAAGATCCTCTTCCTTGAGAGGTTGCTTCGTCTTCGGGTTAAGCATGGGTTGCGGTTTGTTCTTCATATCCGCTACGATGTTATACCATGCCGTAGGGATATCCTTTTCTTCCAGTAAAAATTTCTTTGTCGTCATATTTCTTTGCAAATTGATATTTTTTTTCGGGTTTCTCTGTTGAAGATGGACAAAGAAACGAAGAAATAATAACAAATCAAAGGGAAAAGACAATTTATTTAGAACGTGATGCGCATCGTGGCGCGGACGCCGTGTGTCTGGATGTCTGGTTTGTCCCGGTAATTCAGTCGCCAGACATAGTCGAGGCGGAGGAATTTGAAAATGTTTTCAATCCCGACGCTGGCTTCCATATACGGAGCCTTGCCCAAGGTTGTGGAGCCGATTGGGAAAGCATATAGGTCTTCGCCGTTTATGGCAGGGTTGTTCTTGTCGGTCAGATGTCCCCAAAGGCCTCGGAAACAGAATACCTCGCGCCATTTGAGCTTCTTGATAAGCGGAATATGGTTCAGAACCAGTCCGTTCATATAATAGGTAATGTCCCACGAAGCGTATTCATCATTCAGGAACTCCATTGCGTTCATGTTTGTATAGGCTTCGGGCTGAATGGTGTATGAAAGGTTGGCATTTGGCAGAATCAGGAGCGGGTAGGGGACTTTGGTCCAAACTTTCCCGGCTTTCAGGATGACGTCGGTATAGCCGAATGCCGAAAACCAGAATCGCTTCTGTAACCCGATGTCCGTACGCTGATAATCGTAGGAAGAACCGAGGAATCCTTTCTTGGCCATGACGTGGCTGACGTTGAAAACCCAGGCGTCGAACGTGATGGGGATACGGCTGTTGCGTGTTTGGTAGAATTTTTCGTTTCGGCCGTAACGGAAGTTCAGTTCCAGCTCCGTCATGTCATAATGCGGGACGGAAGTCAGCGAACCGTCGGCATTGATGCGGTCGAAGATGGCGTAAGGCGTCGCATATTCGCGTTTGTTGCGGATGGCGGCGCTATAGGAAATCCCGTTGTAATGTTCGCGGGTATAAGTCAGTTCCGCTTTCCGCAAATAGGTAGCCCGGGTATCGCGTTTGCGGCGGATAGCCAACAGGAAATTATCCTTGCTGGTGTACATGTATTGCTGTCCCAGTTTGTTGATGTCGTACATGTATTCGAAACGGATGGAATGCACGGGATATTCCTTGCGGTATTGCTTGCGGTCGATGAACGAATATTCGGCGAGGATGTCGTATTTCATTTTCTGATCTCTGAAACCGTAGGCCGCAAACCCGTCGAGCGTGAGCCGTTTGTGGAACATCGGCGTGGTGGTTCCGCCGACACGCAGACGCGCTCCTTCGATGGCGTTGCCGCTGATGGTTGTGTTCATCGGGCCAAATTCGAACTTGTTTTTGGTGGCGTCTTTGCTCATCGGGACATAGCCGGAGACGAGGATGGAGACGACTTTCTCGGTAATATAAAATACCGGGATGGAGCGCAATTTGGCCATCAGCTTATCCACGGAGTTCGGGTTTCTCCGTTTCCCTTCTTTGGGCCTGTTTTCTTCCCAGAATTTGTCTGGTTGGTTATAGGCTCCCTTTACGGTAATTGACGGAGCTGATTCTTCAAAGATACCCAGTTCGTTCAAATCGGGCGGAGTGAAAGACTGGTTGCTATAGACAATCAGGCGCTGGGCGTACATTCCCTTGCTTTTTTCACTGAGTTTGAAATTCACGCGGATGTCATCTTTCAGGATGATACGGGTACCGTCCGGTTCGCGGCGGAAAGTCTGGTCGATGGTCATGTGCGAGACGAAATTCAGGTTGATATCTTTCGGCACATTGAGCAGGACGCGGCGGACAAAATACGTCGAGTCGAGCGTAACATAAAGATGCCCCGTGAAACCGAATGATTCCGAACTGAACGGAGCGAATCCCAGGTCCATGCATTTTTGCCCGTCCATTTCCAAGGTGTCGAGCAGGTAATACTTGTAGAATGTCGGTCCCAAGGTAGAAAGCGGACTGACAAAACGCTGTAGGAAAAGCGGGATGTTGTTCTGGAAAATATCTACCTCGCGGAACGCTTCGTTCAGAAACTGTTGGATGCCATCGCGGGAGAACACTTCATCTACGCCCGCCGATTTATCGCCTTTGACTAGCCTTTTTTCTGATTTGGGGTCACGTCGGAAATAAATGGTTTCCAAATGTTCCTTCTCTGAAAGCGGCAGGATGGTTGTGCCCACGTCGAGGGTATCGATAAAATCAACTAAGAAATCAAACTTGCCGGTTTTCCCGTCCGCATGTTTCTTGGGCTGATAATCGTTCATCGCGAAAATCATCCGCTGGTAACGGTCATAGCTGAAAAAATCGTGATTGCGTGGGTCGTTGGCATCTCGTCGTTCGATGACATTCTTGACGAATGCGACCGCCGGATTGTCACGCCGGCGGTAATGTTCGCGTCCGGGTTTGACAACGACTTCATTCAACTCGATACCTGTTGGAGCAAGTTGGACTTTAAGGTCATTGGTCCTTCCTGTTCGAATGGAAATAGTTTTGGTGGTATAGCCTAAATAGGAAACCTCCAGAATTTTGGAGGCAGCCGTAGAAGTGGTAAACGAAAATTTTCCGTCCAAATCGGTTGCTGCTCCGATTGTTGTTCCTTTCAGGATAACGGAAACGTAAGGCAAGGCTTCCCCGGAAACCGAATCGGTTACTATGCCCCGTATGGTCGTTACGTTCTGTCCTTGCATCTCAAAGAGCGTAAATAAGCTAATCAACCAAAATATAATCCTTTTTCCCATTCGTTTTAAATACGCTTTAAAAAGTTGCTCCGATTCTCAAAGATATTTTTTTTGCCAAGCCTGATAATAGTCAGGCAAATCGACCATCAGTTCTCCTTCCTGGTCGATAAACAGCTGGGTAGTTGTTCCCGCTGCACATAAGACATGGTCGCTCTCGCGATAAATTTCGTAGCTGTAGTCGAGGCGGGCTCCCGGTTTATGGACATAGCGGGTATGGATTTCAGCCAGGTCATTCATACCTAAAGGCGCATAGTAGCGGACATGCAAATCGTATATCGGTGCATAGATTCCTGCTTCTTGCATATCCTTGTAGGCAATGCCGGGATAATGTCGCCCGAACGATTCACGTCCGTCTTCGAAATAGGCTACGTATGAACCGTGCCATGCCCGTTGCATCATATCCAGTTCGCTGAATTTTACACGGACATGGCAAATATCTGTCAATTCATTCATAAAATCTGTTCTTAAACCATCTTCCTCTAATCAGGTATATAAACCTCCATTGATAGAGATAACTTCTCCCGTAATATAGTCGGCTGAGGGAGAAGCCAGAAAACCAACCAGGTCGGCCACTTCTTCAGGTTTGCCGAGACGGCCGGCCGGAATCATTTTCTTTAAAGAAGCCTCGTCGAGATTTGCAACCATGTCGGTTTGGATAAATCCGGGTGCTACGGCATTGACCGTTACGTGCTTTCGGGCTACTTCCTGTGCCAGTGCTTTTGTAGCGGAGATGATGCCTCCCTTGGCTGCCGAGTAGTTGGTTTGTCCCGGTGTGCCTTTTTCACCACTCACGCTTGCCATGTTGATGATGCGTCCGAATTTATGAACCAACATCGGTTGAAGGAGCGGTTGGGTGACATTGAAGAATCCGCCTAATGTCGTCTGCAAGACAGCATCCCAATCTTCTTCCAGCATAAATACCATCAGGTTGTCTCGGCAGATGCCGGCATTGTTGACCAATACTTCAATATATTCGTCCGGATGAGCTTCTTGCCAGTCTTCAATGGCTTTGCGTGTCTGTTGGCGGTTCATGACATTGAAGGGCAGTAATTCTCCGTCTTGTCCAGCTTCGCGAACAGCCGCCAGCGTTTTTTCTGCTTCCGTTTGGTTGCTGGCATAATTGATAAGAATATGATACCCCATTTGGGCTAATTTCAGACAGACAGCCCGGCCAATACCTCGGCTGCCGCCTGTTACTAATGCATATTTCATTTGTTTAAACGATAATTCATTGTTGATGATTAAATAGATGTTCCCAGATCCATTCTTTTCCCAAGATTTCAGCGCATGTCAACAGAGCCGTCATGGTAACTCCATGGATTCCATGTAAAACCAGATTTTGTCCTGTCAGCAGCAGGTTGGGAATTGGCGTGCGCGGAGAGAGCAGCGTCAGAAGCGGGTTGCGGAAATCTTTCCGTAAGCCGTAAGCCGAACCTTCGGGTGTATCGGTATAGTCGCGATAGGTGAGAGGAGTACTGGTGTAGGTTTCAACAACCATCTCTTTCAGATTCGGAATGATTTCTCCGGCCAGTTCGATACATTCTTCGGCCAACCGTTGTTTCATTTCTTCATAAGCAGGTCCTCTTTGACCGATACGGGTGTCGCTCCATGCTTGGCATTGTTCCCATAACATAGGTGTCAGTAAATCTACCTGTTCCGTATAGGCTCCATCCTGAGGAGCGCGGCAACTGATCAGAAGTCCGCTTACCGGTCCTTTGTTCAAGTAGAAGTCCCAAACATTCGCTTCCCGGTAAACATAATAATTATGATTGAAATACTGGAGCGTGCCCGGTTTGAGCCGAAGTGAAACCGTAAACATCCCGAACGTGTTTTCGAGGGCCGCGATACGTCGCCGGTAAACTCGTTTCATTTGTTCGCTTTGTTTTACCCACTGGCAAGTAAGGGCTGGATGTACGTCGCTGATGAACACGTCTCCCTCATAGCGTTCTCCATTGGAGCATATCGCCGTGGTGATCTGTCCGTTTTGTTCTACCAGTTCGGAAACTTCGGCGCGGCAAATGATTTCTCCGCCATGTGCACGTAGATTATTGATAAGCGTCTGTACCAATAGGGAACCGTCGCCCTGTAAACGCCAGCTACTTTCGATGAAACTGCTGTTCCCGTGAGCAAAGGTGAAAAGTGGTAACGATTCCCGCCGCAATTCCATTTTTAAGGAAGTTCCGCTAAGCACATTTCGCAATAAAGGGTTACGAAATGATTCCGACAGATAGGTATAAGCGCTGGTCTCGAGCAATTCCGGTGAAAACTCACCAGAACTTTGGGGATTCAGGGCTTGCAGCTGTTCTCTTTCCGAAGCCTGCAATATCTTGGCATAGTTTTCCAAGGCATGACGTTCCGTGGGAAAATCATTGGAAAGGCTTTGTACAAACTGATTCAGGCCCTGCCGGAAAACAAATTGCTGTTTTCCGATGATAATATGGTCGAAATCATCGTCCAGCTGTTTCCAGGGAAGATCAAGTAGTCCCAAGTAGCGGAACGGAGCGTACAACGATTGTCCTTCGCTCAACCCCCCTACATAATGAAAGCCGGTATCGAAAGCCAGGCCGTGCCGTTTATAGCTTTGTAAGCATCCGCCTGCTTGTGAGCCTTGTTCCAGCAAAAGCACGCGTTTGCCTGCACGGGCAAGAAGATTGGCACATTCCAATCCTCCCAATCCGCTTCCTATCACGATCACTTCCTGTTTCATTTTCAAGCCAGTTTCTTGGTCATATTCCCTTTATATTCCAAATAGATGGTGTTTTTGTCCTGGATTTTTCCGGAAACGGTATAACCTGTTTCTGTTTCTTCCAAGTGAACCTCAATATCCAGTTCCGGACAAATGGAAGGAGTAGCTATGGCTGTCAGGCGACATTGTTTGATAGAGCTGATATAGACTTTGTTCTGCAAATAAATTCCGACGCATTCCCGCAACATTTCAATGTTGCAGACCCCGGGGCATATCGGATTTCCCGGAAAATGTCCCTGGTAAACCTGGCAATCGGGCAGAAGCTCTACCTGGAAGATGATGTTCTCCCCTTCTTCATGCATGCGGACCAGTTTGAAATATTTCTCTTCGAGTAACATAACAAGTTATGGGTTATTCAGGCTTGACAAAAATCTTCATTTGGGTACTTGCTACGATTTCATCTCCAACCCGGACTTCTCCGTTCAGGATTGTTACTCCGGCAACTTCCGGACCCATCGTGACGGTCGTGTGCAGCACAGTGCCGACAGAAGGACGGCAAGAGCAATGAAATTTTTTGATTTCACCAATATAACCGATGGGTGGTTGGCTGGCTCCTGCTTCCAACGCCTTATATCCCGCAAATGCCGAAGCTGACTGAGCGATATGTTCAATCAGACCGGGTTCGGAAAGTTTCCCGTCCTCATCGATAAAATAATTGTCCGGCCGGATGGCAAGGCTTGTTTGAGCTGTTTGCTCCCGGACGTCATCTACTTGATCGACCATTAGGATTGGGGAACGTTGCGGAATAAGGCGTTTGATGTCCACGACAATCATTGGGCTAAATGAGATTCGATGTAATTATATAAATCGTTGAATGTTTGAATACTCCGCAAGTCGGTTACAGGAATTTTGATTTTATATGTCTGCTGGATAATTGCCACCAGATCCACCAGGCTGAGGCTATCCAGCGAGAGCGTTTCCTTTACGTTGGCTTCCGGAGAAAGCGTGTTTTCTTCTACTTCAAATTCTTCGGCCAATACGCCGTTTACTTGTTTGATAATTTCATCACGTGTCATAGTTTTCCTACTTTTATTTTGATGCTATATTTTTTACGATCAAAGTTGAGTTTGTTCCTCCGAAACCGAATGAATTAGAGAGGAACATATCGAAATGGGCTTCGCGGGTTTCCGGAACGATATTGATGCAAGCTGTTTCATCATCCGGATTTTCGAAGTTGAGGTTTCCGGCAATGAAATTGTTCTTCATCATCAACATCGAATAAATCAGTTCGCTGGCACCGGCCATCCACATCTCGTGCCCGGTCTGGCTTTTTGTGGAAGTGACGGGTACTTTATAATCTCCGAAGATTTGTGCGATAGCCTGGGCTTCTCGTCCGTCGCCTGCCCGCGTAGAAGTCGCGTGGGCATTGATATAACCGATTTGGCGGATGTCGATGCCGCCGTTTTTCAAGCATAACTCCAGCGAACGTGCCGGGCCGGCTACATTCGGGGTGGAAATATGATCGCCATTACCCGAAAATCCCCAGCTGACGACTTCTCCCAAAATGGGTGCACCGCGTTTTACGGCGCTTTCATAACTTTCAAGGATAACCGTCGCTCCTCCACCGCCGGGGATCAGTCCGTCGCGGTCGCGGTCGAACGGGCGGCTTGCTTTTTCCGGTTCGTTTTCACGGACAGAGAATGCTTGCAATCCGTCGAATGATGCGACGCTATACATGTTTGCTTCTTGGGCTCCACCGCAGATGATGCAATCCTGCAATCCGTCGCGGATAAGCAGATAGGCCAATCCGATGGCGTGCGAACTGGAGGCGCAAGCTCCCGAAGCCGTTAAATTGATTCCTCTTAATTTAAAAAGGCATGCCAAATTCATGGTGATCGTTGAATTCATCGATTGGAAGATGGCACCGCTACCGCAAGCCGCCGTATCTTTGAATTCCCGGAATTTATCGAGGGCATGCATGGTCGATTCAGCTGTCGAATCGTTCCCGTAGAGAATTCCTACCTCGTGTGTATTCAGATAATCCTGGTCCAGGCCTGCATTTTCCAATGCGTCGCGTGTCGCGATATAAGCGTATTGAGCTTCTTCGGGCAGGAATTGTCGCAAGTTGCGTGCTAAGAATGGCTTCAGGTCGGGACGTTCTACGTTGGTGCATAATGCCGAACGGAATCCCGCATCTTTACGTTCCTGACTAAAAATAATGCCGCTCTTTCCAGTGTAGAGCGAGTCGCGTACTTCCTCAAGTGTTTTTCCTAAGCATGACCAAATGCCCATGCCTGTTATGACAACTTTTCTTTCCATATCCTTTCCTTGTTTTTCAAAGTTTCTTTGTGTAGCATCTTCTTCTTTTGGTGAAAGTCGGATGTAATGGTTTCCATTGACTTAATTCCTTTACGTTGTTTTCCAGTTGCGGACCAGTTTCGGCCCATTTATAATGTAGCCTATTATATACAGGTATAAGATTATGAAAGAACAACGCATTTATGCCAAGACCTTGGTAGTCCGGACGGACGGCAATTAGAAACAGTTCCGCTTTTTCTTCCCGTTTCCATTTGAGGGCACGGATCAGATGGTACCATCCAAAGGGGAAAAGTCTGCCTTTTGCCTTACGTAAAGCATGCGAAAGGCTTCCCATGGTGATCGCTACTCCGATTACTTCACCTTTTTCGTTTTCAATGACCGGCACCATATCCCAATCCAACAAAGGTACGTAGCGGCTGATATAGATGTCGATTTGCCGGTCTGAGAGTTCCGTATAACCGAATAAAGGCGCATAAGCCATGTTCAACAGGTCGAATACCTTTTTTCCATAGCCATGTTCTTTTACGTCTTTGCGTGTGAGCTTTTTGATATGAAGATTGAACATCTCTTCCGACAATTTGGCTACACGGGCATATTTTTCGGGAATCTCGCGAGGGACATCGATACGGATTTGCAACCAATCCACTTCCTTTTTATAACCCAACGCTTCCAGATGTTTCGGGTAATACGGGTAATTGTAGATTGTAATCATCGACCCCATCTGGTCGAAATCTTCCACCAACATTCCTTCTTTGTCAAAGTCGAAAATGCCCATTGGGCCTTGGATATTTTCCATGCCCCGTTCTTTTCCCCATTGTTCTACGGCTTGTAGCAGGGCTGCAGATACTTCCGGGTCGTCGATGAATTCGATGAGTCCGAAACGGACATTTTTAGTGTGCCATTTTTCGTTGGCGTGGTGGTTGATAATCCCGGCAATCCGGCCTACGGTTTCTCCCTTGTCGTTATATGCAATGAACGGTTGGATATCAGAAAAGGCTAATCCAGCATTTTTCCGAGGATCGAATGTTTCGCGGATATCGGAGTCTAAATCGGGCACGTAATAGGGACTTTCTGCATATAATGTACGCGGAAAGGCAACGAAATTGTCCATATCATGCTTCGTCTCCACTTTTTTAACTTCAACAATCCTTTGCATAATATACTCCTTTTAAAAGCGGTGACGAAATTACAAAGTTATTTCATGTAGCCAAAATTTCTTATGGCGGAAAAGGGCATTATGGATATAATTAAGACTAAAAAGGACACTTTTGCCCGGGTCTGTCAGATAGGCATAAACCGATGCTTTTTAAAGTTTTTAGGGAAATATCCGGGTCTAATGAAAGATATTTCCGGAGTTTTGTAACGAATACGTCGAGACTCCGGGAGGCATAAAAATCCGTAGTGCCCCAAAGTTCGGCAAGTAGTTTGTCCCGATTGACAACTTCGTTTTTGTGTTGGCAGAGCCGTTCAAGTATCTCGCTCTCGCGTTTGGTCAATGTCCAGTTCTCATTACCGAACGAAAGTGTCCGTTGGGTTAATGAAAACCTGTATTTTCCGATGTGGAAAACGGTTTTTTCCTCCTCGCAAACCGGCGTATTGCTTTCCGGGTGGCGTAATTTCAGTAATGCTTGGATATGGGCATCCAATTCTTCGGGAAGGAAGGGCTTTTTGATGTACATGTCGGCTCCGGACTGGTATCCGTTGATTACGTCGCGCACATTGGTCATTCCCGTGATGAAAAGGATGGGTAAATCCGGATGCGTGAGGCGAATCTGGCGAACCATTTCCGTCCCGTTCAGCAGCGGCATTTCCACATCCGAGACAATGATGTCGAAAACGCCGGCAGCCAACATCTCCAGTCCCTCTTGTCCGTTTGAGGCAACTGTCACACGATAGTTTCCAATAATATCCTCCAATGTGCTTTGCAGGATAAAGCATAAATTCTTGTCGTCTTCTACCAATAAAACTTTTACAATAGGATTGCGTGATTCCATGATGAATAACCAATTACAGATAATAACCAATCAGAGGGGAAGCGACAATGTAAATTCGCTGAACTTCCCTTCTTCGCTGCGGACGGATACCGTCCCGTTCATGGCGGTAACGACCCGCAGCACGTAGTTAAGTCCCAGTCCGAATCCGGCTACTTTCCGCTCCTTGCGGTATTCCATGCCGCCGCGCTGGAACTTTTCGAAGATGTGTTTCTGTGCTTTTTGAGGGATTCCCCATCCGTTGTCCCACACTTTGATTTCAATCCATCCGTTTTTCTCTTCTGCCGAGAGGCGGATGGTAACTTCCTCGCCGGAATATTTCAGGGAATTGTCAATCAGGTTGCTGATCGCTTCGCGCAAATACTCGCG
>CALVFH010000062.1 GCA_944326775.1 uncultured Parabacteroides sp. | reverse complement strand
AATTCGAGCGGGAGCTTGCTTTCATCAATCATATAGGGCATTCCATCCTTGTAATAAACCGGGAACGGCTCACCCCAGTAGCGTTGACGGCTGAAGATGGCGTCGCGCAGGCGGAAATTCACCTTCACACGTCCCAAGTTATGCGCTCTCACATAGTTTTTCGTGGCGGCAATCGCTTCCTTAATGGTCAATCCGTTCAGATTCAAATCGCAGTAAGGAGTGACACCGGCTTTCGGCGAATTGCAGACAATTCCTTCCTTCGCATCGAAACTTTCTTCCGAAACGTCGCAGCCTTCCACCAGCGGAACAATCGGCAGATTGAAATGCTTGGCAAACGCATAGTCGCGGCTGTCGTGAGCCGGAACCGCCATGATGGCTCCCGTCCCGTAACCCGCCAGAACATAATCGCTCACCCAGATAGGAACCGCGTCGCCCGTAAACGGATTGATGGCATACGAACCCGTAAAGACACCCGTCACTTTCCGGTCGGCGATGCGCTCGCGCTCGGTACGCTTCTTCGTACGGTCCAGATAAGCCTCCACCTCGGCACGCTGGGCATCGGTCGTTACCTGCGCCACCAGTTCGCTCTCCGGAGCCAGCACCATGAAGGTTACGCCGAACATCGTATCCGCGCGGGTAGTGAAAATCGTAAATTCCAGGTCGCTATCTTTAACTTTAAAACGAACTTCGGTTCCCTCCGAACGGCCAATCCAGTTGCGCTGCGTTTCTTTCAGCGAATCCGTCCAATCTACGGTATCCAAACCGTCGAGCAAACGCTGGGCATAGGCCGAAACGCGCAAGCACCACTGGCGCATCTTCTTCTGCACCACGGGATAGCCTCCACGAGCGGAAACCCCTTCAATCACCTCATCGTTCGCCAATACCGTCCCTAATTGCGGGCACCAGTTCACCATCGTCTCACCCAGATAAGCAATACGGTAGTTCATCAGCGTCTCCTGCTTCTCCTTTTCGCTCTTCGCATTCCATTCGTCGGCCGTAAAGCTCAATTCCTCCGAGCAAGCCACGTCGAGACCCTCCGTCCCGTGCTTTTCAAAATACGCAACCAGCTGTTCTATCGGTTTCGCCTGACGGCATCCGTTGCAATAGAAACTGTTGAACATCCGCTGGAAAGCCCATTGGGTCCAGTGGTAATATTTCGGGTCGCAAGTACGCACCTCGCGGTCCCAGTCGAAAGAGAAACCGATTTTGTCGAGCTGCTCGCGATAGCGGTTGATGTTGTTCACCGTCGTAATGGCCGGATGCTGCCCCGTCTGGATGGCATATTGCTCGGCCGGAAGCCCGTAAGCATCGTAGCCCATCGGGTGCAACACGTTGAAGCCCCGCAAGCGTTTGTAGCGGGCATAAATATCAGAAGCGATATACCCCAGCGGATGCCCCACGTGCAAGCCCGCCCCTGAAGGATAAGGGAACATATCCAGAACATAGTACTTCGGCTTCGAATGGTCTTCCGTCACCTTGTAAACCTTGTTGGCAATCCAATATTCATGCCACTTTTTCTCAATTTCTCTGAAATTGTAATCCATAATCGTATGTAGTTTATCGTTTCTTTCGTTCTTGCTGAAAAATAACGCACAAAGGTACGGAAATTTTAGAAAACACCGGCGCAGCCACCGTCGGAATATCCAACGCGAAGCAACGCCGGTGCGTCCCCAAACAATACTTATCTCTTTTTATTCTGTGACTACCGAGAATTCCCCAATACTGACTTCAGGCACATCGCCCGCAGCACGGGTGCAGACAAAACGAACCGTTTTGCCTTTCACCGGAGAGAATCGAACCGTTTGTTCAATCGGATTTGCCTTGATATTGGAAAACTCGCCGGAGGAGACCAGGCGACCATCGACGTAAAGGGCATAATTTGAAATATGTCCCGTCGGGTAACGACGCTGATCGGGGACATAACGGAAACCCGTAAGCGTATAAGGCTTATCCAGCGTCAGACTAACCTCGGCGCGACCTTTCGGAAGGTCGAATGCCGTATAACCGTTGCCATCCGTCAGCCGGGCCAACGCTTCTGCAGGCTGTGCAGAGACGTAAGACGAAGCCGGAATATCGAGCTGGAGTTCGGAAACCGGGCTATACTTCTCCATGGTTGCATCATACGCCACAGCTTTTACAACCCCTTTCTGCGGGAAAGCGAAGGGAGCCTCGTAACGGACAGATTGGTTGGTAGGTTCGGAACCGTCGGTCGTGTAATAGACCTCCGCCGTCGGGTCGCCGGCCTGAATCGTCACTTCATCCTGCCCATTCCGGCTGAGCACAGGTTCCGTCATCAGGGCCGGAGCCAGATACGCCTCCGCATTGTTGATGCAAAGAGGTCCCCGCGCATCCGTAAAGTTCACACGAAGTTTCTTGGCATAAACCGTCTGGAAACGAACGATACGCTTGTAGCCGACCGTCGTCGTGGAATCCACCGGAACGACCGGAGACCAGACACCTTCGTTCTCATATTCAATATTAAAACTACGGACGCGCTGGCCTAAAGGAATATATTCCTGAAGAACCAAGCGGTTGACATCCGAAGCTGCCGGCAAAGTAAAGGTCAGCGAGCCCGTGACAACGCCGTCTTCCGTAGCCCAATAGGTATCCCAGTTGCCATCAGTTACATTGCTTGCACTGAACGGACGTCCGCGGCGGGAAGACGACTCCACGTAAGCCCCTTTCAGCAGGTTGTTCTTGAAATCGCCCTGAATCGTCTGGTACCATTCTACGGCCCGGGCAGAATCGGCGGCCGGGATGCGTCCGTCAAGCGCCACGGGGAAGTTGAGCAAAAAGTTCGCATTGTGACCCACACTCCGATAATACAGATCGACCAGTTTAGCCAAAGACTTCAACTGATGGTCTTCGCTTTGATGATAGAACCAGCCGGGACGGATGGAAACATCGCACTCGCCTCCCAGCCAATGCTTCTGGTTTTCGTCTCCATACGCACTGTTCTTATAATCGCCGATAGCAGGCTCGGAATCATAAATGCTCCACTGGGTAGCGCCGGCCCACCCGTCTTCATTCCCGATCCAGCGGATATCGGGCACCGTACCGCCGAATATCATAGCCGTCGGATGTTTGGCCTTGATTTCTTCGCGGGCAAGTTCGTAATTATAATATGTCTTGGCTTCGATGGAGCGCTTTTCATTGGCGCCCCCATACCAGCCGTCGCCGCCGTTGGCTCCGTCAAACCAGAATTCGAACAACGGGCCATAATTGGAAATCAACTCATTAATCTGGGCATGATACTTCTCCACGTAACCCGGAGTTCCGTAATTGTCGCTATTCCGGTCCCACGGAGAAAGATATACCCCGAATTTCAAACCATATTTATGGCAGGCGTCGGAAAGCTCACGCACCATATCCCCCTTACCGTCTTTATACGGTGAGTTTTTGATGCTATATTCCGTAGTTTCCGTAGGCCACAAGCAGAAGCCGTCATGATGTTTGGTCGTAAGGATAACCCCTTTCATCCCTGCAGCCTTGAGGGTTTGCACCCACTGCTCGCAGTCCAGACGAGTAGGATTGAATGTTGAAGCCGGACTATTTCCATATCCCCATTCCATGTCATTAAATGTGTTCAATCCAAAATGGATAAAAGCATAAGTTTCCAACTTGTGCCAGGCGACTTGTTCAGGCGTCGGGACAGGCATGACCGGGGCAGGCGGTTCAGATTCGCCGCAAGCCGTAAAAGCCAAAGCCAACAAACTCCCTCCAATTAATTTTTTGATGTTGTTCATAAACAGATATCTTTGATTTATCATATTTCTAAAAACTCCCCAAAAATAAGCAAAAAGATTAGCAAAAAATACTTTTCTCATTAAAAACATAAACCACACAATTTGTATTTTTGTTGTCAAATTACAAAGTAGAAAAACGGTTATGTTGGATAATATGGAATTAGCCCTATTGGTATCATCGGGCATTTTGTTTGTTAGTATTTTGATCACCAAAGCCGGGTATCGTTTCGGCCTACCGGCCTTGTTGCTTTTCTTAGGAGTCGGCATGCTTTTCGGAAGTGACGGATTAGGGATTCAATTCAGCGATCCCAAAGCGGCACAATTTATCGGTATGCTTGCCTTGACCATGATTCTATTCTTAGGCGGTATGGATACCAAAGTAACCGATATCCGCCCGATTGCTAAAGAAGGTATCGTACTGGCGACCCTGGGAGTGCTGCTCACCACATTCCTGACAGGCACTTTTATCTATTACTTAGCATTACTGGTTGAAAAGTATGTCACCCTCACCTATCCCGAAGCGTTACTGCTGGCAGCCGTTATGTCGTCAACCGATTCCGCCTCGGTGTTTTCCATCTTGGGAAATAGCGGAATAGCCCTGAAAGAGAAGCTTCGTCCTACCCTCGAACTCGAAAGCGGTAGTAATGACCCGATGGCTTACCTGCTGACCATTATCCTGATTGCATACATTCAAGCAGGAGGCATGAATATCGGATCAGCAGCACTTTCACTTGTCCTACAGCTCCTTATCGGTGCCATCGGAGGTTACCTGTTGGGGAGACTCACCGTATGGCTGATCAACAAGATAGACCTCAACAACGAATCACTCTATCCGATCCTGATCATGACCATGGCTTTTCTCATCTTTGCAAGCATAACCCTCTGCAAAGGGAACGGATATCTGGCAGTCTATATTGCCGGTTTGGTATTGGGAAATTCACGGGTAGTCCACAAACGACGCATCGCCACCTTCTTCGACGGATTCGTATGGTTATGGCAAATCGTCATGTTCCTTACCCTCGGACTTTTGGTTAATCCGCACGAGTTACTACCGGTAACCGGCATCGGAATACTCATCGGTATCTTCATGATTCTCATCGCTCGTCCGCTAAGTGTATTCATCTGCCTGTTGCCTTGCAAGAGCTTCTCGACACGCGGTAAGTTTTTTATCTCATGGGTAGGTCTCCGCGGAGCCGTACCGATCATTTTCGCCACCTATCCGGTTATAGCAGGGATTGAACATGCCAGTGTGTTTTTCAACATTGTATTCTTCATCACGATTTTGTCGCTTTTAATCCAGGGGACTACCATCCCGACCGTAGCCCGCAAACTCAAACTGGTGGACACCAACATCCAGGAAAATGTCTTCAACTTCGACTTGCCGGAAAATATCAAATCGGCCATGAGTGAAATCATGCTGACACCCGAAGTGCTTAAACATGGCAATAAACTGATGGATTTGTGTCTGCCTGACCATACGCTGGCAGCTATGGTAGAACGCGACGGGCGCTATTTCATCCCTCGCGGACAAACCGAACTGAAAGTAGGCGACCGATTGTTGGTGATCTCTGACAATGACGAAGCCCTGCTGAAAGCTTATCAAGACTTGGACGTAAAGAAATACACGCTGAAGAAAAATTAAAAGAACCGATTCGAATATGAACACCAAAAAAGATAGAGTCCTTTGGGCAGACGACGAAATAGATTTGTTGAAACCTCATATTCTCTTTCTGCAAGACAAGGGATATGAAGTGGTTCCAGCCATAAGCGGACAAGACGCTATCGACTTTTGCCGCGAACAACTATTCGATATCATCTTCCTGGATGAGAACATGCCCGGACTGACTGGTTTAGAAACTCTGGCAGAAATAAAAAAACTGCAACCCGATATTCCGGTTGTAATGGTGACAAAAAGCGAAGAAGAAAGCATCATGAACCAAGCTATCGGAAACAAGATTGCAGATTATCTGATCAAGCCGGTCAACCCCAACCAGCTGCTGCTCTCAATCAAAAAGAATGTTCACAAAAATATCATCATTTCTGAAACGACAACGGTAGGCTATCAACAGGAGTTCAATCGCATTGGCATGCAAATCAACGATTCCCTAACAACAAGCGATTGGGAAGAAGTCTATAAGAAACTTGTTTACTGGGAACTGGAACTGGAAACAAGTCATACCGCCATGAGCGAAATGCTACGGATGCAAAAATCAGAAGCGAACCAAGCTTTCGGGAAGTTTATCCGCCGAAATTATACCTCGTGGATACAAAACCCGGAAACGAAAGGGCGTCCGCTGATGAGTCCGGACCTATTCAAGCAACGCGTATTTCCCATGCTTGATGAAGGAGAAAAGCTCTTTTTCATCCTCATAGATAACTTCCGTTATGACCAGTGGAGGGTAGTCAAAGATTTGTTAGCCGAATATTTCACTTTCGATGAAAGCCTCTACTATAGCATTCTTCCCACGGCAACCCAATATGCACGGAATGCAATCTTTTCAGGGTTAATGCCCTTACAGATTGAACGGATGTTTCCCGATCTCTGGGTGGACGAAGAAAGTGAAGAAGGAAAAAATCTCAACGAGGCACCGCTGATCCAAACACAAATCGAACGATTCCGCAAGAAATACACGTTTTCCTACAACAAGGTACATGATTCCAGTTATGGGGAAAAATTATTGGGAATGATTCCGCAGCTTCTCCACAACCAGTTAAACGTAGTCGTCCTGAACTTCGTGGATATGCTTTCGCATGCCCGGACAGAAAGCAAAATGATACGTGAACTGGCACAAAGCGAGGCCGCATACCGAAGTCTGACACGCTCATGGTTCCAGCATTCTACAACCCTCGAACTTTTTCGCCGTATCGCCGAACGCGGCTGCAAAGTTATTGTCACGACCGACCACGGAACCATTCGGGTGGATTCTCCCTTGAAAGTCATCGGCGACCGCAATACCAACACGAACCTACGCTACAAGGTAGGCAAGAACCTGAGTTATAACCCGAAAGAAGTCTATGAAATACGCGATCCGGAAAAGGTCGGCCTTCCGGCACCGAATCTGAGCAGCCGTTACATTTTTGCGACTAACGACGATTTCTTCGCCTATCCCAACAACTACAATTATTACGTTTCTTACTATAAGAATACGTTCCAACATGGTGGTATTTCGATGGAAGAGATGATGATTCCGTTTATCGTGTTAAACCCCAAGTAAATCCCCTGTTCCATGAAATCTTTTTTCGTATCATTACTTCTCATCCTATGCTCACCCGTACTCTTAATGGCCCAAACCGAGGAACTGGGTTCCCAACTGCGGCAAATCATCAACGGACAGCAGGCAACTGTGGGAGTAGCTGTTATTTTCAAGGGTTCAGAACTCATTACGGTAAATAACCAATATCATTATCCGATGCTAAGTACGGCCAAGTTTCATTTGGCATTAGCCGTACTCGATTATATCAATCGCAAGGGAGAATCTTTAGAAACGACTATACACATTGGAAAAAACGAGCTGAAAGACAACACCTACAGCCCGATGCGCGATGCCAATCCTTCAGGAAACTTCACCATCAGCATCGGCGACCTATTAAAATACACCCTCATTCAAAGTGACAACGTGGCTTCGGATGTCTTGCTCAGCCACATCGGAGGCCCGAAAGCAGTCAACCAATATATCCACAAACTGGGTATTAAAGACGTGTCGATTACTGCCTCTGAAGCTGAAATGCATCAAACCATCGACAATCAATATCTGAACTGGACAACCCCCTCGGCTGCCGCCCTCGCGATTGAAACGTTCCTCCAAAACAACCTTTACCCCAAAGAGCAAAAATTCTTTCTGCAACATGCCATGACGGAATGTGCAACGGGAGAAAACAAACTCAAGGCCGGTTTACCCAAAAAGAACGTATTGCTGGCACATAAAACCGGCTCTTCGGATCGGAATGAGTTTGGCATAAAGATAGGAGACAACGATATGGGATTTGTAGTATTCCCCAACGGACAATACTATACAATTGCGGTTTTTATCATGAATTCACGTGAGAGCGATAAAACAAATGCCCAACTTATCGAAGCTATCTCAAGGGCAGTTTACCTATATTTCAAAGAAAATATCCTCACAAAAACGACAGATTAACATAGTTTGATGTCTTATTAATAATTATTATCACCGAAAGACTTGACAAACCCTTGCAGAGGCCTTACCTTTGCATCGTGGTTTTTTCATAATAGTATTAGATTTAAGGTTAACAAAGTTTTGATTAGGGGTTGTCGTGAGACAGCCTTTAATTTTTTATAGCCTGTCCTCTATTCCATCCATGATCCGGAACAATTCATCGACCGTTTCTGCACGAAGCATGGCCACACGGGTAGGTTTGAAATCCGGAATACCTTTAAAAAGCGGGGTTGCAGCCAAATGCCGACGTATATGAAGGATACCTCGCCGTTCATCCAGCCGCTCGACACTCTGCAGAACCTGTGTCTTCAAAATATCCAGATACCAGCGGAAAGATTCGGCAGGTAATTTTTCACCTGTAGTAAGAAAATGCTTCACTTCACGAAAAATCCAGGGACGGCCAATAGCTGCACGACCAATCATCACGCCATCCACCCCGTAACGGTCAAAACGTTCACGACAAATCTCAGGAGAAGTGACATCCCCATTGCCAATCACAGGAATATGCATTCGGGGGTTATTGCGCACTTCACCTATAAGCGTCCAATCAGCTTCACCCGTGTACATCTGTGCACGCGTCCGACCATGAATTGTCAAAGCCGCAATGCCACAATCCTGCAACGCTTCCGCCAAAGAAACAATAATCTTATTTTCAGCATCCCAACCCAGACGAGTCTTTACGGTAACCGGAATATGAACGGCTTGTACCACCTGACGAGTAATTTCAAGCATCAACGGAATATTGCGCAACATCCCGGCTCCCGCCCCTTTTCCTGCAACACGCTTAACGGGACAACCGAAGTTAAGATCCAAAATATCCGGATGAGCATCCGCACAGATTCGCGCAGCCTCAACCATTGAATCCACATCGCGTCCATAAAGCTGAATAGCAACAGGCCGTTCGTCATCGCTAACAACCAATTTCTGCTGTGTCTTATTGACGCTCCGTATCAAGGCGTCACTCGAAACAAATTCGGTATAAACCATATCGGCCCCAAAACGCTTACACATTAAGCGGAAGGCGATATCCGTCACATCTTCCATGGGTGCAAGAAACACAGGGCGCTCCCCTAAATCGATTGTACCTATCTTCATCTTAATCTTACTTTTTCGGTGCAAAATTAATAGGAAAAATCGGTTCCCGAAAACCGCCAGGATACACGCCCTGCCATCCCAATACCCCAAAAGCAGACGAACTAAATTTTCGGCAACTCCCAAGGTGCCCGATAAGGCTTGCAAAGCAAGGCATCCGCTTCAGCATCATGGAATGTCTTACCGTCCCAAGTCAGTTTCTTTCCAGTCCGGTATGCGATATTTCCGAGCTGGGAGAATTTGGCAATATGTGCCCCAATCTCGATACTTGCATTACAATTCCGATTACGCGACTTGATGCATTCCAAATGGTTTTTCGCATGAAGATTCAGACCTCCTTCACCATACGCTTTCTTCAACGGAACAGCTTCCATACGCGCCACACCGTTTACTTTCTCTGGAATAACTTCCCAACCGCCGCGATCGACGACCAGAGTGCCATTTTCTCCCACAAAACCCAATCCATGGTTACGTCCGTAAGCACCATCGTCAATTCCAATCGCATGATCCCACAAGACGGTAAAATCATCAAACGTATAAATGGTCTGCAACAAATCGGGGGTCTCGCAAGCATCATCCGGATAACCGAACTTGCCGCCTGAAGCCATGATGGAATTAGGCGTCGTCACATTCATGCCATAAAGCGCATAATCCAAAAGGTGTACTCCCCAGTCGGTCATCAACCCTCCGGCATAATCCCAAAACCAACGCCATGTAAAATGAAAACGATTGCGATTGAACGGACGTTTGGGAGCCGGGCCAAGCCACATATCATAATCCACTCCGGCAGGAACCGGTTCGTCGGGCTTTACAGGAATCGTCGGACACCAACCCTGATAGGAGAAAACGCGGACGGTACGGATTTTCCCAAGCTTTCCGCTATGCACAAACGCCATCGCATCCTGCCAGTGGGGATCACTCCGTTGCCATTGTCCAACCTGTACAACGCGATTGTATTTTTCGGCAGCACGAACCATGATATTACACTCCTCAATACTGTTTCCCAACGGCTTCTCGCAATACACATCCTTACCCGCCTGGCAGGCCGAAACCATCAAGAGGCAATGCCAATGATCAGGCGTTCCGACAATAACCAGATCGATATCCTTGCAATCCATCACCTTGCGCCAGTCTGTCCACAAATTCTTAACAGGTTTACCGGTTATCTTTTCCGTTTCAGCAGCCCTACTTTTAAGGACATTCTCATCCACATCACACAAGGCTACACACTCCACTTCCGGATTACGGAGAAAAGCTTTCAGGTCGTCGAAGCCCATGCCGTTACACCCGATCAAACCGATGCCGATCTTATCATTTGCACTAACGGGGTGACCAGCCTGAATAAAAAAAGGACTAAATGTCAGGCCCGCTCCAAGCAAGGAAGCCTGACGGATAAATTCTCTTCGTGTTGTCATGATCTTTTGATTTATAAGGTTACATTTTACGCGAACAAACATACTGAAAAATTCCATATCATTCCGTATCTTTGCCACAATAAAATCAAACAAAAAATCACTTTGGAAGAGAAAGACTTTGAAATCATGGCGCCCGTAGGGTCCTACGAGTCGCTGATGGCAGCCATCCAGGGCGGTGCCGACTCGATTTACTTCGGTATCGAGGGGTTAAACATGCGTGCGCGTTCATCCAACAATTTCACGACTGACGACCTTCGGAAAATTGCCGACATCTGTCGGGAGAACGGCATCAAAAGCTATCTGACCGTCAATACCGTTATTTACGGAGAAGACTTACCGCTGATGCGTGAAATTATCCAGGCAGCCAAAGATGCCGGCGTTTCCGCCATCATTGCATCGGACGTAGCCGCCATGTCGTATGCCAACGAGATCGGTCAGGAAGTGCATCTTTCAACCCAGCTGAACATTTCGAATGCAGAGGCGTTGAAATTCTATGCCCGATTTGCCGATGTCGTCGTCCTTGCCCGGGAGCTCAATCTGGATCAGGTCCATGAAATCTACCGTCAAATCCAGGAACAGCATATCACCGGTCCGAAAGGAGAACTCATCCGCATCGAAATGTTTGCCCACGGAGCCTTATGCATGGCCGTTTCCGGGAAATGCTACCTGAGCCTCCACGAAATGAATGCCTCGGCCAACCGGGGAGCCTGCATGCAGATCTGCCGCCGCGCCTATACCGTCAAAGATAAAGACAGCGATATCGAACTGGATATCGAGAACCAATATATCATGTCTCCCAAAGATTTGAAGACCATCCATTTCTTGAACAAGATGATGGATGCCGGCGTACGTGTTTTCAAAATTGAAGGACGCGCCCGCGGACCAGAATACGTGCGAATCGTCACCGAATGCTATAAAGAAGCGGTCCGCGCCTATTGCCGGGGAGAATTTACAGACGAGAAAATCGCCGATTGGAACGAACGCCTCTCCAGAGTCTTCAACCGGGGCTTCTGGAACGGATATTACCTCGGACAACGCTTGGGCGAATGGAGCAGCAAATACGGGTCCGGAGCGACCCGACGCAAAGTCTATGTAGCCCGGGGCATCAAATATTTTGACAAGATTGGCGTTGCCGAATTTGAAATGGAATGCGGAACCCTGAAAGTGGGCGACGAGATCCTGATCACCGGACCAACCACGGGAGCCGTCATGCAGAAAGTGGAAGAAATCCGGGTAGAACTGAAGCCTGTCGAAGAAACGCACAAAGGCGAACGCTTCTCCATCCGCGTCGGAGAGAAAGTGCGCCCGTCAGACCGGCTCTACAAAATGGAAATAGTAACTCCCAAGCAGAAAATCATTTAATATTCCTTGTCCATGAAAGAATATATCTTCAAACTGACTGACAAAGTGCGCGACTACGAATGCGACTTGCAAGGAGTGGTCAACAACTCCAATTACCAGCATTACATGGAGCACGCCCGCCACGAATTTCTCGAATCGGTAGGTGAGAACTTCGGCGCGATGCACGAACGGGGAATGGATGCGTTCGTTTCAAGCGTTCAAATCCAGTTCAAACATTCCCTGCGAAGCGGAGACCGGTATATCTCATGCCTCAATGTCTATAAAAAAGGAGTCAAACTGGTTTTCGAGCAAGACATCTACCGGGAGAAAGACGGCGTGCTGGCAACCCGGGGCATCGTCGAATCCGTCCTGGTAGAGAACGGGAAACTCACCCGGGGCGAATACTTCGACCAGCTACTTCAAAAAATTACATCCTGACAGAACATTCATCCAAACCTTATTCTTATGGAAAATTTATCATACCTCGCTTTATCTTTCGTGTCGGGCATCGGACCCATCCATGCCCGGCAGTTGATTGCTACGTTTGGCAATGCCGAAGCCGTCTTCAAGGAACCCGCAAGAGCGCTTGAAAAAATTCCGGGCATCGGTCCTGCCTTAGCTTCGGAAATCAAACAGAAAAACATTTGGGGACGGGCAGAAAAAGAGCTGGAGTTTATCGAGCGAAACCATATCCGCTGTTTCTTCCTGACCGACGAAGATTACCCCTACCGTCTGAAAGAATGTCCGGATGCTCCACTGGTCTTCTACTACAAAGGGACAGCCGACCTGAATGCCAAGCGCATCCTTAGCATCGTAGGTACGCGTAAAGCCACGGAATACGGACGGATGCTGACGGAACAATTGGTGCAAGGTATCGCCCGGAAATTCCCCGACACCCTCATCATCAGCGGCCTGGCATACGGCATCGACGTCTGTGCCCACCGCAACGCCTTGGCTTGTCATTTGCCCACTGTCGGCGTGCTGGCACATGGATTGGACCAGATTTACCCGCCGTCGCACCGCAGTACCGCCATCGAGATGTTGAGAAACGGAGGACTGCTGACCGACTTTCCGAGCCAAACCAATCCGGACCGTCCCAATTTCCTCAAACGAAACCGGATTATCGCCGGATTATCGGAAGCCACCATCGTTGTCGAATCGGGAGAAAAAGGAGGGTCGTTAGTCACCGCCGAACTGGCTATCTCTTATTCGCGCGATGTCTATGCCTTCCCCGGAAGAACAACCGACCACCATTCCAAAGGCTGCAACAACCTCATCCGGAAGAACCAGGCGGGACTGATCACCTCGGCAGACGATCTGACCGATTGCCTGAAATGGTACTCCAGTCAGGATACGCCCAAAAACAGCCGACAAACCGAGATGTTTTTTGCCTCCACCCCCGAACAGGAAAAGGTGCTTCAATTGCTGGGATCGGAAGGCGATATGCATATCAACCTGATCGCCTTGCGCCTCTCCATCCCCATCCAGCAACTAAGCACCCTGCTCTTCGAATTGGAAATGAACGGATCAGTCAAATCCATTCCGGGAAATGTCTATCGCCTGAACGATTAATCGCTATCCGACAGGCGGTAGCTCACAAAAGCAATCCGCCGGCTGTCCGGTGCCCAGGAATTGACGTTGATCGTCCCCTGCCCTCCGAAAAGTTCCAGCAACGTGCGGGGTTCGCCTCCCTCGGCAGACATGATGCGAAGCTCCACATGCTTGTTTGCCAAGTGTTCGTTAGGCTTCAGGTCGCCTTTCTTATAGGTAATGAACACCACCTGCTTGCCATCGGGCGAAACGTGCGGAAACCAGGAGTTCCGGGTTTCGTCGAAAGTCATCTGGGTTTGCTCGCTCCCGTCGGCCTTCATGCGCCAGACCTGCATCAATCCCGTACGCACGGAATTGAACCAGATATATTGTCCGCAAGGCGAATATTCCGGACCGTCGTCCAAATCATCCGCCGTCGTCAGACGCACTTCCTCGCCTCCTTCGGCAGGAATCACGTAGATGTCGAAATTTCCTTTGCGCGAAGCACAATAAGCCAGCGTTTTCCCGTCGGGACTCCATCCGTGGAGATAACTGGGCGCCATCGGAGTAATCAGGCGGGGAACTTCGTTTCCAGTCAAAGACAAGGTATAAATGCGCGACTGTCCGTCTTCCTTCGTGCCGTGGCTGATGGCAATCCGCGTCCCGTCGGCAGCGAGCACATGGTCGTTATTGCAACGAGTGGCAAAGCCGGTATGGATTTCTTCGGGTTCACCCGGCTGTTCCGGGGAAATCCGGTAAAGTTTGCCGCGGCTGTTATAGATCAGCCATTGCCCGTCGGGCGTCCAGTTCGGCGCTTCTATCAGATACGGGAACTCCCGGACCGTCGTCCGCTGCCCGTTCGAAACATCCAGCACTTCCAATACACTGGTCACTTGCTGTGCGGAAACCGCCACAACCCCCAGCAAGAGGGTGAGAAAAGAAAAGAAAATCCTGTTTTTCATGAGAATATTAATTTAAGAATAAATGCAAGAGACGCTGTATCCCGGAAAGACTCCCAAGATACAGCGTTTCTCTCAGCCAAACCGCCCCGCCACGGAGCGGCTCGTTGAACAACTGATTAATAATTCTGTTTCATCGGCTCGAAGAATGCCTGCGGATGCAAGCAAGCCGGGCATTTCAACGGAGCTTTCTTCGATTCGATCACGAATCCGCAGTTGCGGCACTGCCACAGGATAGCTTCTTCCCGTTCGAACACCTTGCCAGCCTCTACACGAGCCAGGAGCGTGCGATAACGCTTCTCATGTTCTGCCTCCACTTTTGCGATCATCCGGAAAGCGGCTGCAATTTCCGTAAAGCCTTCTTCGTCGGCTACCTTTGCAAATTCCGGATACATTTCAGCCCATTCTTCATTCTCTCCGGCAGCTGCTGCTTCCAGATTTTCCTTTGTCGTTGAGATGACACCGGCCGGATAAGAAGCCGTAATCTCTACCATACCCCCTTCGAGGAACTTGAAGAAACGTTTGGCATGTTCCTTTTCCTGTTCAGCCGTTTCCAAGAAAACAGCCGCGATTTGTTCGTAACCTTCCTTCTTTGCTACACTGGCAAAATACGTGTAGCGGCCGCGTGCCTGAGATTCGCCGGCAAACGATTTCAACAAGTTCTGTTCAGTCTTTGTTCCTTTAATACTTTTTTCCATAACGCTAATTTATTGATAAGTGAATACTGTGTTTGATTATTGAACACACAAAAGTAACCATTTGTTTGCAAAGGCTACCGCTTTATTTCAATGATAATTTATATGGCCCGATAGAAGAAATTTATAACTTTGCAGCCTTTTCAAAAAACATTTAAAATTAGGCAGACAAGATGAAGAAAACACTCGATTTCCGGCCCAAACTACTGCAAGCGCTGGGAAACTACTCGAAAGAAAAATTCATGACAGACCTGATGGCCGGCATCATCATCGGCATCGTAGCCCTTCCGTTGGCCATCGCATTCGGTATCGCCTCGGGCGTCAGCCCTGAAAAAGGACTGATCACCGCCATCATCGGCGGATTTGTCGTTTCGCTCCTCGGAGGCAGCTCCGTCCAGATCGGCGGGCCTACGGGAGCCTTTATCATTATTGTATATGGCATCATCCAGAACTTCGGGCTCGAAGGGCTGGCCATCGCCACCGTCGTAGCGGGCATCCTGCTGGTCATCATGGGCGCGTTGAAGCTCGGGACGGTCATCAAGTTCATTCCCTACCCGATTGTCGTCGGCTTTACCAGCGGTATCGCCCTGACCATCTTCACCACCCAGATCAAAGACCTGTTCGGACTGACCATGGACAAGGTACCGGCCGATTTCATCTCGAAATGGATCGCCTATGCCGGCGCATTCCCGACCGTCAACTGGCTTTCGGCCGCCGTGGGATTCCTGAGCATCGCCATTATCCTGCTGACACCCAAGATTTCGAAGCGCATACCCGGTTCGCTGGTGGCCATCATCGTCATGACACTCGCCGTCTATATCGCACGGAACTATTTCCACGTCGGCGGCATCGAAACCATCGGCGACCGCTTCACCATCAACGCCTCCATGCCCCAGCCCGCCCCGATCAAGTTCAACATGGAGATGATCAATCTCCTGCTCCCCTCGGCTTTCACGATTGCTATCCTCGGCGCCATCGAATCGCTGCTCTCGGCTACCGTAGCTGACGGCGTCACGGGCGACAAACACAATTCAAACACCGAACTGATAGCCCAGGGGGCGGCCAATATCCTCGTCCCGCTCTTCGGCGGCATCCCCGTCACCGGTGCCATCGCCCGCACGATGACCAACATCAACAACGGCGGGAAAACGCCCGTGGCAGGCATCGTCCATGCCGTCGTCCTGCTGCTCATCCTGCTTTTCCTCGGGCCGCTGACGAAACATATCCCGATGGCGTGCCTGGCCGGTGTGCTGATCATCGTGTCTTACAACATGAGCCAGTGGCGCACGTTCCGCTCGCTGATGAAGAATCCGAAAAGCGACGTCTCCGTGCTGATTGTCACCTTCCTGCTGACCGTCATCTTCGACTTGACCATCGCCATCGAAATCGGCCTGCTGATTGCCATGTTCCTCTTCATGAAGCGCGTCGCCGAAACCACCGCCGTCTCCGTGACCACCGACCGGATAGACCTCTCCGACGAGGGCGAAATCCACCACGAAGAGGAGAAGCTCAACCTCCCCCAGGGCGTTGAAGTCTATGAAATCGACGGCCCCTTCTTCTTCGGGATAGCCAACAAGTTCGACGACATCATGAACCGCATGGGCGACAAGCCCCGCATCCGCATCATCCGTATGCGCAAAGTGCCTTTCATGGACTCCACCGGACTGCACAACCTGGAAAGCCTCGTCCGCCTCTCGCAATCCGAGCACATCCATATCATCCTTTCCGGGGTAAACGACCGCGTGCGCAGCGTCTTGCAAAAATCCGGGTTCGAGGCACAGCTCGGCGCGGAAAACGTATGCAGCAACATCAACGAAGCGGTGGAAAAAGCGTGGAAGCTTTCTGAAAAGCCATAATCCGGTATTCCCGGCCCGTTTTCAGTCCTGTCGAGTCGCTCGGCTTGTATAATTATGCATTTTTTGTGCCGCTGAGTCACTCGACGGGAGCGCTTTTACATTTTTAGCCTCGTCGAGTCACTCAGCAGCCTTACTTTTGTATTTTTGGTCTCGCTGAGTGACTCAGCATGTATAATTATTCATTTTAAGTCTCTGCGAGTCACTCAATCTGTATAATTATTCATTTTTGCTCTTGGCGAGTCACTCAGCGGCATTTCTTTTGCATTTTTGCTCCCGCCGAGTCACTCGGCAGCATTTCCGGAGAATGGCTAATAAAAACGATCGTTTATTTTGGTCTTTCGCTCAAAAATGCAGATTTTCAAACAAAACAGTTAATCTTTTTTATCTAAAGCAGTTATAAAAGCGAAGAAATCTTTACTTTTGTCTCTGAAATGTAAATTGGATGACCAAAATAAACGATCGTTTATTTTAGCCACCCAACCAATTCACAAGAAGTCAAACAGTTTAATTGATTTATTTATGAAAAAAGCAATCTTTACTTGTATGGTTATGGCTTGTCTGCTGCCGATTGGCGGGTGGGCGCAAACG
>CALVFH010000061.1 GCA_944326775.1 uncultured Parabacteroides sp. | reverse complement strand
CCCGTCGAGGTAAGTCAGTCCGCCCTGATAGCCATCCAGCAGAGCATTCATGCCGCCAGCCATATAGCCCGGATAAAGGCGGTTGTGGTATTGAATCGGTTTGTTAATTCCCCGGTGATAATCCACCCGTTTCGTAGAAGGCTCGCCCATCATCTGATCATTTTGGAAGATGGCTGCACAAATATTGGCTGAATCTGTTACGATTACAGCACCTTCATAAACGGGAGAAGCCAACGTCGGTACAGTACCGTCTGTTGTATAACGAATCTCTGCAGGATATTTTTCCGCATCCATGAAAACCGAGATACACTCTTTCAAGGTATCCACAGCCATTGAGAAGTCTATTTCGTTGGAAAGGCCAAAAGCATGGATTCCTTTTTGATGAAGTTTGTGAATATGCGCATTCAAACGGGGCTTGAAATCGTTCCAGTCTCGTTTATCCTGAGGTGTCCAACCGATTTCAGCCACAGCCAAAGCTCGCGGAAACATCATGTATTCCAGATGTTCCGGAGTTTGGATATATTCCGTCCAGGTATTTCCTTGCACTCCCAAAACAAGTTTCGCCTCTTCCGCTGTCAGCGAATCTGCCGGGACAGGATTATAGCTATACACCTTTCGAATGGGAGTATATCCACCGATGGCATAAGGCTGCGTGTTGGGGTAAGCCTGATAAAAATCAAAATAAAGATAATTTCCTGGAGTCATCACTACAGGATGCCCCATGCGGACAGACAGAAAACCGGCTTCCTCACCTCTCCACGACATCACTGCGGCGTGCGGGGCCAAACCGCCTTGCAGGATTTCATCCCATCCGATTAACTTGCGGCCATGAGCAGTCAGGAATGAATCCGCATAATGAATCATATAACTTTGCAATTCATCAACCGATTTCATACCCTCACGGCGCATCAGGTTCTGGCATTTCGGACAACTTTTCCAATGGCTTTTTGAAGCTTCGTCGCCTCCGATATGGATATATTCAGAAGGAAAGAGCTCCATGATTTCGGTCAGAACATCTTCCATAAAACGATAGCTCTTCGCATTCCCTATGCAAAAATCACCCCCGGAATAAGCTTTCCCGGCACAGCATAATTCAGGATATGCCTGAAAGACTTCTTCCGAATGACCCGGAAATTCCACTTCCGGAATAATCGTAATTTGTTTATCAGCTGCATACGCAACCATTTCCTGGATATCCGCTTTCGTATAATAGCCGCCATAAGCTCCTTCTGTTCCTTCTGGCAGATAATGACGATCGCCACCATCCCACCATTTGCGCCAATCGGATTCTGTCCGGAAAGCTGCCTCTGCGGTTAATTTGGGATATTTATCCATTTGAATACGCCATCCCCCAGCATCAGTCAGATGTAAATGTAAACGGTTTAGTTTATACGAGGCCATCACATCCAGCAATTTCAGGACTTCTTCTTTGGGAAAGAAATGGCGCGAGATGTCGAGGTGTAATCCACGATACGGAAAACGCGGGGAATCTTCAATTTTCACATACGGTACACCGTCAGAACTCAGCAATTGCAATAAAGTCTGTCGAGCATAAAACAGACCCGCTTCTGAGGAAGCTTGCACCTCAATACCCTTTTGTCCGACCGTCAAACGGTAAGCCTCAGGTTCCAATTCCGTCATCTCCGGATTGAGAATATAACGGACCTTATCGGAATTTTCAGTGCAGAGAGTCGCACTGTCAATCTTAAAATAGCCTTTCCCCAGCGTAAAGTTCGCTGGCTTAGGAATCAGATTCACTTCCGAGAGAATGGGTTGGCGTTGCGAACAACAAGTTAAACACAAGCTACCGCATAAAACCAAACCGGCTGTTACAATTTGTCTCGTTTGTCTTGGCCAGAAATTCATAAGCTCTTCATTTTAGATTTTATCTGAGGAAAGAAAAAATTATTTGTGTTTTTCCCGCTGATAAAAAGATTTCTTTTACAAAGATAAAGATTTCCTACAGGAGGGCAATAAAAAAAGGGAAAACTCCCTTAAGAATTTTCCCTTATTTATAAGAAAGCCGCACCGTAGATATGAACAAACTCCGGATGACAGGATTTGAGTGCTTTACCGCCTTTGTAATCCGCTGTGCTAAGCATACCTCGAAAGGCGCGGCCCGCCATTGGCGATAAGAGCTTGTCTCGGAATTTAAATAATTTGATGAGTTTCCCAATCGAACATGTGCGGCTTAACTCTTTAAGTCTTGTTCTATGTTGCAAATATAAGAAGATTTTTGAATACTGCAAAATTTGGCATTACATTTTTCAAAAAATAAGGGTCATCTCTTCACAGAAACGACCCTCCCATTGTGTGTGTGCAGACTTAATCAAAAAAAACCTCTTTAAACTTACTTTCTTATGCTTTATTATTTCTCTATTTTTCTTCTAACAACCTAAATCTTTTTATTCCACGGTAAATGTAGAAACATCGTTTTTACAATACGCTTATATTTAAGGCCAAATCCGTGCCAAAACAGGGAAACAAGAAGTGTACAGTTGACAATATATTAATATATAGTGGTTTATAAAAATTCGTCATTTTGTATTTGCCTGAAATTTATTTGAGAAAAATGGGGAATTGTTCGCGAAATATGGGGAACAATTCCCCATATTGTTTTCCCCATTTGAATCTCATTTATTTTTTCTATTTTTGCACATCAAAAAATCAACATCATGGAAAATAAGACACCTGTAGATTATCAGAAAGCACAAGCAGTCATTGACTCTTATCAACTCCCAGATTTTGGGAAAGCAACTATACGTGAAGTCGTAGCGATCTCAACTCAGTTGGAACAAGAAACCGGAGTGGAATTTATTCATATGGAAATGGGTGTACCTGGATTAAAAGCTGCACAAGTAGGTGTAGATGCAGAAATCAAGGCACTACAAGATGGGGTAGCCTCTATTTATCCGAATATTAATGGGCTCCCCGAATTAAAACAAGAAGCTTCGCGTTTTATCAAAGCATTCATTAATTTGGATATCAATCCAGAAGGTTGTGTCCCAGTAACTGGGTCTATGCAAGGAACTTATGCCTCATTCCTTACAGCTGGGCAATGTACGCCAGGAAAGGATACAATCTTATTCATTGATCCTGGCTTTCCGGTTCAAAAACAGCAAATCACCGTTATGGGCTATCAGTATGATTCTTTTGATGTTTATGAATTTCGAGGCGAGAAACTGCGTGCTGAATTAGAGCGGCATTTACAAACAGGACGCATAGCGGCAGTTATCTACTCAAACCCGAATAATCCGGCCTGGTTCTGCCTCACAGAAGATGAATTGAAAATCTTAGCGGAATTAGCTGAAAAATATGACGTCATTATCATTGAAGACCTGGCTTATTTTGCCATGGATTTCCGTAAAGATCTTGGCAAACCGTTCCAACCTCCTTATCAGGCCAGTGTAGGGCATTACACGGATAATTATATTCTCCAGATTTCAGGTTCTAAAGCCTTTAGCTATGCAGGACAACGTATTGGCATTACGGCTATTTCAAACAAACTGTATCATCGTAGCTATCCAGGCCTGACAGCACGTTATGGAGGCGGAACATTCGGAACCACGTATATTCACCGAGTCCTCTATGCTCTTTCTTCCGGTACAAGTCATTCGGCTCAATATGCGTTAGCAGCCATGTTCAAAGCTGCTTCTGACGGAAAATTCGACTTCGTTTCCATCATTAAGGAATATGGCAGACGTGCCGCAAAATTAAAGAAGATATTTACCGAGAATGGTTTTAAGATTGTCTATGACCATGATTTGGACCAACCTATTGCCGACGGTTTCTATTTCACCATCGGTTATCCGGGCATGACAGGCAGCGAATTGATGAAAGAGCTTATCTTCTATGGCATCAGCGCCATTTCGCTCAGCACAACCGGTAGTCATCAAGAAGGCCTCCGAGCTTGCACCTCTTTTATTAAAGACCATCAATATAAGCTCTTGGAAGAGCGACTGAAATTATTTGCCAAGAATCACAAAATCTGAAGAAACAGCAAGGGGATCATGAAGAATTTTTTTTGTGGATTATTTGTTTTATTGTGTTCTGCTTGTTCCGTACAAGATTCTAAAAACGATGGAATGTTAAGAGTGGAATTTGGAGATATATCCGCATCTCCTCAGCAAGAAAAAATAGCGTTAGGAAATCTTGACGCATCACTTTCTACCATCAAGTTAGAAACGACCGATTCTTGTCTATTGAATAAAATAACCCAGTTGATTGATTTAGAATATTTGTGGATTGTCTCCGATAGACAGATTTATAAATTTGCTAAAGATGGAAAATTCATTTGCCAAATCGGAAGAAAAGGGCAAGGTGCTCAAGAATATATTGCGCCAGAGTATATTCAGGTAGATAACAGCCAACAGTTGGTGTATGTCTTGGACTTCTTCGGACGAAAGATGTTGGTATATGATTATAATGGTAAGTTTGTAAATAGCTGGGGACTGCCTGAAGATTATTCGTTGAATCGGATTGCGTTTCATAATAAGACGCTTTATTATACTTCCTTTTCTAATGCAGTTTCTCCCGATTTGCTTGCATATGATGTAGCCACAAATACAATCGATACGGTTAGTTTTCGGGATAGAACAATGGGACAAGAAGCTTTTGCCGGACAGACGTTTATTTATAATTTGAATAAGAAAACATACTTGTATCATTATTTCAATGATACCGTTTATACACTTGAAGGGAAGCTTCACCCCAGTTATATTTTTGACTTGGGCAATACAAAATTTACCTATGCTCAATTGACACTTGTTGGTGATAATACATCAGAAGAGCCTATTCGGAATCCTAAGGTCATGATTTCTAATTTTATTGATATGGCTGATTATCTTATCATTTCATATTCAGTCATCCAATCCTGGGACCCGACAAAAGAGCTTGATAATCGTTTTGCTCTTTATGATAAATCCGGAAAAGAAATGCATTCCGATGTAAAATTTGTTGTTGATGGAAAACCTTGGTTTGATATAAAACCGGAAAATGCAATTTTCGCATCTTCGGATGAGCATTCTATTTATGTTTTCAAACAAGCTGATGAATTAACGGACAGTCCTGAATTTGAAAAGCTTGATGTAGATAGTAATCCGGTGCTTATCAAATATTCATTTCAATAAAATAAAACCCTATTGTCAATAAATGATATACGACAAGACTTGAAAGACACCGTCCATACTCGGAAATATGGAGAATCTTCTTGTCTTATCCTAGAATAAGTAGACACATTTATAACAAATAAAAAATAGATGTGTAAAAATGGAAAGAGAAAAACAACTTCGAAAGAAAATCAGTGAAGAATTCAAACTGTCAGTTCTCCGTGACTATTACAATTCAGGGATGAGCAAGAGAGCATGCCGAGCTAAATACGGGCTAAGCAGTCCGACTATGCTGAATAGCTGGATCAGGAAGTATGAATCAGAGATTAAATCCCTATCTTTGCCATCAGAACCTGAATCAGAAGCAGACATGCCAAGACGCAGTAAAGAAGATTATCAAGAAGAGAACGCCCGTTTGAAGAAGCGGATCAAGGAATTGGAGAAGGCCTTGTCCTTTTCCAAGCTGGAAACGGAAGCCCGCGAGCTGATGATAGCCCGTGCGGAGGAGTACTTCAACATTCCCATCCGAAAAAAATCTGGGGCCAAATAGTATCGGAACTGGTCAGGGAGCGTGGCCTGAAGGTCGCGCCCGCCTGCCGTCTGTTTGGCCATTGCCGTCAGGCTTTCTACCAGTCGAAAGCCGACGTACTCCCCGCAAGAGCCACCATACGACCAACTCCAACCACCGTTACCACAAGTGGAAAAACCTGGTAAAAGGGCTGGTTCCGACAGCCGCCAACCAGCTTTGGGTGGCGGACATCACCTACATAGACCTGTCGGGAGGGGACGTCTGCTACCTTCATCTGATAACCGACGCTTCGTCGAGCTTTTCTTCTGCCTGATGCCGGAGTCCGGCAAACTCTCCGGCAAAAAGGTCGGGCATGTTGGATATGCGGAGCTTCTCTGATTTACGCCCAAAGAGCTGAGGTTCAGCCATGCGACCTGAGCCGTCAACTCTTTGATGCGTTTCTGCAGTTTCTCATTCTGCTCCGCCTGTTTTTTGTTCGTGGCAGACAAATTAAGCGACAGATGCGTTCAGCCCTTCTATCATTTTACAAGGGATTGTGCTGGATTTTTTGATGCTGCTCTTAAACTTAGGAATGTAACGGATCCTAATGAAATAAGGATAACAATAAAACCTGCCAATAAAAACAACCACCAATCAATTGAAGTTCGATAAGCAAATCTCTGCAACCAACTAAAAATTAAATACCACGCTATTGGAATAGCTATTATAAAAGCAAACCCGATATATTTAATAAAATTCATATTAAGCATCAAAATAATATCACTTACACTTGCTCCATATACTTTTCGTATTCCAATTTCTTTTAGCCGTCGTTGAATAATAAATGCTACAAATATAATCAATCCTAAGTTTGCAAAGAGAAAGCAAAGCAATGAAAAAATATATACTAACTGTTCTGCATTTTTCTCGTTGTAATATATTCGACTAAATACGTCATTCATAAATATGTAATCAGGTGAAAAATGAGGATTAACATCTCTCCAGACTTTCTCAAATGTCGAACAAGCTTCCTTTATATGTTCTGGGGCTAAGCGAACCATAATACAATGTTGATATACTCTACGTTGTAGGATTAGTAAAGGATCTGTCTCCTCATACAGACCAGTATAATTAAAATCCTCTGTTACTCCAACAATAATACCATGATCAATATAAGCAAGAGACCCATGTGCTATATGAAACATTTTCCCAAGAGCCTCTTCAGGAGTATTAAATCCGAGTATTGACATAGCCTTTCGATTTATAACATATTCTTCAACATAGTTTGACTGTTTCTTTTGATGAAAAAAGAAGTCAAATTGAGATTTCATTTCTGTTTGATAATCTAGTTTCATTGGAGAAAAATTATGACCAGCCAATAGTTTGATATGAAAAAAATCAAAAAAATCCTCACCAACGACCATAAGAGGTAATTGTAACCAATCCATATTCTCATTATTTCTTACTTGAATAAAATCACGAATAGCCTCACCGGGTAATTGAAAGGATGAAGTGACTGATTCTATTTCCGTATGTTTTAACAACTCTCTTTTAAGTAATTCAAAATTAGATTGCACTTCCATTGGTTGTTCTGCAAGAACTAAAATATTTTGTTCACTTCCTCCAACCTGAGTATTTTTTACAAAATTCATTTGCTTATTGATACCAAAAGCAAGAATAACAGCAATCATAACTATTGCATATTGTATTAATATCATCCATTTCACATTAGAATATGAAAATCTAAGACTTTTCAAGTCAATATTCAAATTAAGGAAAGTTGTATAAGAAATATTTATCAAAGATGGTAATAGTGAAATACTAATTATTACCAATAAAAACACTATATAAAGTATAGAAACTTCAACTAAGGACAACTGACTTGTATAAAAATCAGTCTGTGGAATATTAAAAGCAATCAATGAACCTAATAAAATGGAAGTTGTACCTATAATTAATGCTTGAAACAATTGAGCGTATGAAAATTTCAAACGACGAGGCACCACAAATTCGTAATATTGAGTAATAACGACAATTATATGAAAAAATCAGACTAGAGTTCAGCCACAGATTAAATAGTACCACTATCATCAATAATAAATTTGCCCCAATAATAAGATAAATATAATATATATTCCCATTGACACTCATTTCTTTTAGGTTATGACTATAAAGGTGAATATCAGTCAGAGGCATCAATATAACTTGTATTTTTGAAGACTTATTTATATCATCTTTCTCTACCAATTGAGTTATCTTATTTGCTAACATAGAAATATTAGCATCCTTTTCAAGTAATAGATAGGTGTAAGCGTATCCTTCTTTATTATCTTTACGAGGTAGTAAAATATCAGTATAAAAATGTGAATTGTTAGGAATATCTTTAAAAATACCCGAAATGAAAAAACTTTGATCATCAATTGTGATTTCAGTACCTAGAATTTTATCAAAACTAGATTTCCCAAATATTCTCTGAGCATAACTTTCGCTTATCAAAATTTCATTTTGTCTTTGTAAAATATCTGTTTTATTCCCATATATTAATGGTATATCAAAAATCTTAAAAAAATTACTGGAGACAGAATAAAAATTATTTATTATATAATGTTCACCCTGATTGACAAGTGTGGCAGAATATATTTGAGACATCTTTACTACTTGTTCTACTTCCGGTGTTTTTTGCAAGATATTATCCAAGAAATTATCCAATATACGTCCATCTATAGGAGCATCATCAAATTGCATAGATACACGAACAATACGGTTAGCTTTTGTATGAAAACGATCATAACTCAGTTCATGCTTAATGTATCCAGTAGAGATCAACAAGCATACAGACATAATAGTTAAACCGATAAGATTAACAACACACAATGAGAAATTTTTTTTCAACTGTTTAATGACTCTTGTACTCATTTTAATATATGTTTTTTGTGTATAAAAAGTTACAGATCCGTATTCTTCAGCTGAAAGACGGGAAGGAAAAGAAAGATGGCAAGTACCGACATCAGCAACCCGCCAATCGTGCCGGCTGCCAAAGGGAACCAAAAGGCTTCCTTTTCTTCGGTCAACAGGAAAGGAAGGAAACCCAACACCGTGGAGAGGACGGTCAGGAATATCGGCACCATCTTCGCGTTCCATGCCTTGATAAAAGCCCGGAGCGGTGATAGCCGCGGACGGCGAATCCGCACCTGGTTATATTCATTCAGCACGTAGATGCTGGCATTGACCGTGATGCCGCACAAAAGGACGAAAGCAGCATACCCTCCCTGGTCGAAATTCAACTGGAATCCGTAGAAAGTCAGAAAGACACCGATATAAGAAACCGGTATGACGAAAATAATCGCCAGCGGTTGCCTGAGCGAATTAAACAAAACGGAGGTGGTGAAAAAGATGATCGCCACAATGAGGAGCAACCAGGCAAACTGGCTGTTGTCGTTTTCCTTCCAATAGCCGAAAAGCGTTTCCCCTTCGGCATAATATCCCATCGGCAACAAACGGTTGAACTGTTTCAGCCGTTCTTTCTGGATCTTTTCCCCCTGCTTGTTTGAGCCAATATAATTGTATTGCAAGCAAAGCCGGTACTGCTGGTTCTCCTTGCAGATTTTCTGGGGCGCCTGTCCCCGGGTAATGGAAACCAAATGGGACAACTTGAACTCCTTATCGTCATAACGGACGGGGCGGTGCTGGAGATTCCAGATATCATACTCTTCCGACTGGCGGGACGAGAGTTCGATTTTCTCCAGCTCGTCGCCTTCCACGATGTTCCCCACATAGAAATCCCGTCCCAACACCGGATAAATCGCATTGAAAAAGCGTTGGGGAGAAAGCCCGGCCCGTGCCGTTTCGCGCCGGTCAAATTCAAAAGAATATTCTTCATAATCCTCTTTCCAGTAAGATGATTCGGCATTAATCAAAACTTCCTTGATGCGGCGGTATGTCAGCAGCGTATCGCGTAATTGTTCGGCATAAGCATACAAATCATCGTAATTATAACCGAACAGGTTGATGCCATAGGTTCCTGCCGATTCCAGCACATTATTGCTGAATCCCTGATCCATCAGCCCATAGACACTCCAACTGCCTCCTCCCAACTGCAAGGCATAACTGACGATACGGCTCTTCAACTGGTAAGGGAAACCGCTTTGCTCGGCCGAACGGGTAAAATAAATCTGGATAGAGGCCTGGCGGGCATTGTAAATCTGGGTCTGAAACTGGCGGATGCCCTCATAAGTGCTCAGGAAAGCTTCCATGCGGCCTATCAGTTGGTTCATCTGTTCCAGGGTAGAGCCGTTTGGCAACGAGGCATTCACGTATAGTACCGTCTCTTCATTGCGGGTAAAATAGCTGCCTTCATACACATCCTCCACAAAGAGGCGCAACGTCCCACCCAAAACTTTGTCGAGTATCGGTTTGATGTCGTCTTTCCAAAGCGGCTTGGCCGCCAGTTCATTGTATTTGTCTGTCAACAACGTGTCTAAACGGGTATATTCTTTTTGCTTCTTTTCATCCAGCTCGATCTTCTCAGGCAAAAGGAATACCGGCAACCCGAAAACCAGCAAAAGAAAAAGACAAACCCAGCCTCTCCGACGGCACAAGACCCGGATCTGTCCGGCATAATACCGGCTGAACCAGACCGGCAAACGTCGCTGGAAACGTAACAACTTTTCCCATTTGGACCGAGACGAAACCGGCAACGGCCGTCCCAACCCGAGTTTGTCAATCAGGGCCGGAACCAGGAAAAGGCTCACCAGCAGGGAAACGGCCAGGTTTAGGATGACAACTGCCGCAAAATCCTGCAGGTTCAAACGGACTTCTTCATCAAGAAAGAAGATAATGATTAAAGCTCCGATGGTCGTCAGCGTAGCCGCCAGAATGGGCAGAAACGCCTGCCGGTCTCCATGCCGCCTGAGATGGTCGGTCATCACAATCGTATTGTCAATCACCAGACTCAATGAAATGGTGATCCCTGCCAAGGAGTAGAGTTGCATTTCCAGCCCGAACGCATAATAGAAAATGAAAGCTATGCAGATGTTCGTAGCCAAACTGACCGTAATCAGCAACAAATAACGCATATCCCGGGTAATCAGCAGGACAAAAAGCAGGAGAATCACGACCGTCAGTCCGGTCAGTACATAAATCTTGTTCAATTCTTCCGCGATATATTCCGTCGCATCGTAACTCTTATGGATTTCAAAACCTGGAGGGAGAATCGCCTCTGCCCGTTCCATCTCGGCGCTCACGGCTTCCGCCAGGCGCAACTGATTGGCGGTTTCGCCGGCTTTCAGGGAAAGATAGATGGAATTCAATCCGTTAATACGGAAATAAGACTGGGGCTCCTCTTCTTTATGAACGACCGCCACCAGCTGGTCCAGCCGAACCAGTTTGCCCCGGTTATTCTTGACATATACCTTCCGTGCATCAAATCCGTCGGCAAGCACAGGTTTCAGCGCAAGACGGATCCATCCGCCTCTTTCGCTATCTACCGTACCGAAAGAAACCTCCTCGCAATAGGCATTGATCGCCTCTTGCAAATCAACCAGGGTCACCCCCAACTGAATCAACTGGCGGCTATCGTACTGCAACCGCCATTCCTTGGGTGTCGCCCCGGTAACGCTGACTTGTGTGATCCCTTCCAGACGAGCCAGACGGGGTTGGATATGCTCTTCGGCATAACGCTGGACAAAGGTGGGCGAAGCCGGCGCATTCAACGTATAGCTCATGAACGGACGGGCTGCCTTTTCATCCGTCGGCGTAGCGGTTATCTGCGGATAACTTAATCCTTCCGGCAGACTGGGCCAAACCTGGCGGATAATTGTCGAGGCTTCAAAACGAGCCATTTCGATGGAGTCATGTTTGTCGAATTCCAACACGATCTGCCCTTCGCCGTTGCCTGAAGTGGAGCGGATATTCTCAAGCCCTTCAATACGCGCCAGCATGGCCTCCAACCGCGAGGTCACCTCCATCTCCAGAGTCCGTGAAGAATAACCCGGCAAGCTATAGCTCACCGTCAGCTGCGGCAACACGCGCGACGGAGAAAGCTTGACCGGCAACAAAGGCAACAACGCCAATCCCGCCAGCGATAAGCTAAGAAACAGAACAATAATGGTAAACGACGAAGTTTTCATTATTTCGTGTACAGTTGGTAATCAAACAAATCCCCCAAGGAGATACCGGTTTCGAAATCATGCAAAGTCAGCTTCCGGATCTTGTAATAACTGAGCCAATAGTTCTGCAACGCAGTAATATAATTCCGTTGGGCTTCCTGCTGGCGGTTCAGTGACAGCGTCAGGCTGTTCAGGTCGGCCTGCCCGATCAGAAAACGCTGCTTCGTCTCTTCATAGGCCATGATTGCCAAGTCGAGCGCCTCCTCGGCACTGCCTATCAACCGCTGCTGGATATTGAAATCATTGACAGTCATAATCACTTCCTCTTCCAAATTGACCTCCTGCTGGCGGGCCGAAGTCTGCACCACCCCCAGGTTGTTTTTTGCCACATTATATTTCCCTTTACGGACGCCCCAGTCCACCAGCGGAATGGTCAGTGTCAATGAAACGATCTCCTGCCTGAGCGGATCGCGGTAAGCCTCGGAGAAAGTACCCGCCACCTGGTTGAACCCCACACTCGCACTCAGTGACGCGTCAAACCACGATTCCTTCCGTGCCTTGTCAACCGCCTGTTCCGCCTCCAGGACATCCTGTTTCAATCCCAGCAATTCCGGACTGTTTTCACGGGCAAGCCCCAAGGCTTCATCGACCGGGACAGACAGGGCCAGCGGTTTTCCCGGCAAACGCAGACGGATGTCCGTATTCTTGTTGAGATTCAGAAACGAAGCCAAACTGAACATGGCCCGCTTCAACGCAATCTCGGCATTCTGGAACGTATTGCGGGCGTTGACCGCATCCAAACGCAAGGTCAACAGGTCCGCCCGGGTGATGGAAGCAATCTTCAGCCGTTCTTCACCGATCCGGTATAGGCTATCCGTCGAAGCCAGGTTGTCCTTGGCCAGGTCATATTCCGCCTGCGCCATGGCGAGATTGAAGAAATAGGTCGTCGCCTGCTCGCTGATCTGTTCGATATTATAGAGCAGTTCCTTTTTCGCCTTCTCATATTTCAGCGGTTCGATCTTCCGCTGCCAACGGAACGGGTTGTAACCAATCAAGGACTGGGTATAACCGATCCGGATCGGGACCGTCGTGAATTGCGAGTAGTTGCTCTCGCCGAAATTCCGGATATAGCCCAGGTCGGAATCGAGGAAAAAGCTACCTCCCAGCAAGTCGAAGTTCTGGGTCACCTCCAGACTTCCACCGGTATAGAACGACCGCTGGCGGCGATAGACGTCAATATCCGCCTCCGAATCGTAACGCCGGGTAAAATCGCTGTAATATTCCACCGGCGTCAGGTTCAATGTCAGACTGGGCAAACGTTCGGCACGGAACGTCCGATATTCCCAATAGCTGGAAAGGAAAAGGTTCTTCGTCCGGAATGCCTCCAGCGAACTGTCGGCCGCCAACTCTATCGTTTCCTGCAACGTCAGGACCAAAGGTCCTTCCTGCTGGGCTTTCAGCGGACTCCCCAACAGCATCCATAACCCCACAAGCAAGCCGCCAAGCTGCCATTTGCTATATTTCGTTCTTTTCATCATGTGTTTTCCGATTAGGTTGTGTTACTTCTTTATTTTTATAAATAAACCAATAGGCCAAGGGAATAACGAAGAGGCTGACCGCCGTGCCAAAGAACATCGCGGCAATCATTGCGATAGAGAGCGGCTTCTGCAGTTCGCTCCCCAAATCGAAAGAGAACAGAAGCGGCACCATGCCAAAGATCGTGGTCAGCGAAGTCATCAAAATCGGACGCAACCTCCGGTGGCCGGCCTCATGGATGGCCTCCAGTAAGGGAGTTCCCGCTTTCCTCAGCTCGTTGATCACATCGAGTTTCAAAATGGAATCGTTAATAATAATCCCGCAGGTAACCACAATGCCGATCGCACTCATCAGATTCAGTGTGTGTCCGCACAGCCAGAGGACCAGAAGCGAGGCCGCCACATCAATCGGGATTTCGAGCAAGACGATCAACGGCTGGATAAAACTCTCGAATTGCGAAGCGAGAATAAAATACATCAGCAGAAGGGAGATGAAAAGAATAACCACCAGCTCGCCCAACATCTGCCGGTTTGAGAAAAAACTTCCCGAGAAATCCATCTCCCATTCCCCGCCGACCTTCTCTTCCGACCGGATCTCCGAAAGCGCCGCCAATGTCGTTTCCGGGTCATCCAGCCCGTAAAAAGAGAACGGGACATATTCCCCGTCTTTCCCCGCCACAATGCTTTTAAGGTCTTCACCGGGCATCACGCTGACCAGCTCCCGCAAGGGAACATAGCGGGTCTCTTTCCCTTCCGTTTCCGGCAGGGGCACCAGCGTCTTGCGCAAGATTTCTTCCACCGTCTGCTCCTGCCCCGTCAGGTTGATGGGATAATACTGCTGGTACGAACGGAGCGTGGAAACCTCGTTCTCCTTGAAGGCCGTCTTCAGAATACGGCTCACCTCCTGATAGTCCACCCCGTAAAGAAGCAGTTTCCCGCGGTCTATCTGCAAGTCCAGCTGACGGTCGAAAGCCACTCCGGACGGTGATTGGCCGGTTTCCGACCGGAAAAGGGCCGCAAGGCGGCTCACCTCTTCGGGGGTGACTGGCGTTTCCTTGTCCCGCGGATACAGCTCCGCCACCAAATCGGCCTCGCCCGTCACGAAGAGTTTCTCGAAGATGGTTACCGGGGGCGAAAACGAAACGACTGCCGCCGGACAGGTCTCCGCCAGCTGCTCCTCTATCCGTTTCTGCAAAACGGGAATATCCCGCGTCTCCGGCGCCTTGAAATAAAACTCCGCTTCCGAGACCGAAAGCTCCTGATCCTTGTTCAACAAAAACTGCTGCCTGCCGACATACGACGTATAAACCAAGTCCGGAATAAGCGAAGAGGTTTCCCGGAACAGGGCCTGTACCCGCCGTTCATTTTCCTCCAGATGGATATTCTCGTTCCATTCCACGCGTACCAGCAGCTCGGTCTGGTCGATGGCCGGCATCCGGGTTTTCGGAATCTCATAGAAAAGCCAGACACAGAGCGGGAATGTCAGGATCGTGCCGACGGTCACCACCCGCTTATGGCTGAACACCCAGTCCACCCCCCAATCATAGAAACGGGTAATTGAAGATGTCTTGACGATATTCTTGAAATGTCTCCCCAACCAATGCACTTTTTCATCGGGGATCGCATAGACCAGCTTATACAAGACGGGCAGAAGCATGATTCCCGTGCAATAAGAGACCAGCAAACCCACCGTAACGGAAAAGGCCTGGTCGTAGAAAATAGCTCCGGCAATTCCGCTCATAAACACCAGGGGCAGAAAGACCACAATCGTAGTCAGCGTGGAGCTGAGCATGGGCGTAATCACCTCCGTCGTTCCCCGCACGCAGGCGGTCTCCAGCGAATCGCCGTTCAAACGGTACTGGCTGATGTTTTCGGTTACGATAATTGAACTGTCAATCATCATCCCTAAAGCCAGAATCAGACCCGAGAGGGAGATAATGTTGAGCGACATGTGGAAAAGATAGAAAAAAACGAAACTGCTCACAATGCTCACTAACATGCTCAACCCGATAACCAAGGGACTCTTCACGTCGCCCAGGAAAAATACCGTCACGATGCAGATAAAAAGCAAACCCAGCAAAAGATTCTGCTTCAGGTTCTCCAACGTGTAATCCAGCAACTCCGTCTGGTCTTGGGTTATCAGGAAGTCGATGTCCGGATATTGTCTTGCAAACGAATCCGTCACTTCGCCCAGAGCTTCTTTCAAATCGGCCATGTTCTCGTCCGCCTGCTTGATGACCGCCAGGGTGACGGCCCGTTTCCCCTGGGCCAGCGAGAGGCCGCTCTCCCGGGATGGCACGATCTCCACCGTGGCAAAATCCTTCAACTGGAATAGCCGTCCGCCTTGCCGGAGATAGATGTCCCGGATGTCATCGACCGTGCGCAACACCGTCGGGAATTTGACATTGTATTCATAATAGCCGTCGCGTACCACCATGCTTCCCGGTGCGACATTGTTTTCCTCCAGCACCTGTTCCAGGTCTTCCAGCGTCAGGCCGGCCAGCTCCAGCTTGTTCATATCCGGGATTATCTGTACCTGCTGCTCTACCAAACCCGTAATATCGACCATCGCCACTTCCGGAAGCTGTTCGATACGCCGCTTGACGACATTCTCGGCAAACTCGCATAGTTTCAGGAACGTCTCGGTTCCGGCATCTTTTCCGTCTTTCACCACCAAGTTCAAATAGAACACCGGGATGTCGGTTGCACTGGCCTTCACCACCCTCGGCCGTTCCACCTCCTTCGGCAAATAGTTCATCGCCGCATCAATTTTCTCGTTCACCTCGATGAAGGCCAAATCCGTATTGGTCCCGAAATCGAAGCTGAGACGGATGATGCCCGCCCCGTCGCGCGTCTCGCTATGAATGTCGCGGATATTGGTAACCTGCATCAGTTGCTGGCGGATCGGCTTCACCACCGTATTCTCCAGCTCCCGTGCCGAGGTGTTTTCGCCGCTCACCTGCACGGTAATCTCCGGAATGGCAATATCGGGCAACAACGAGACCGGCAAGGAGAAATAGGCGACCATACCCACCAGGAAACAGGCGGTAAATGCCATCAGCACCGCTATGGGCCGTTGCAAAAGAAACCTTACCATATTATTCCACTTGGTTTACGACCTTCACCGACGACTCATGCGCCAGATTGATATTTCCGCTCACGATCACCTCATCACCGGCCTGCAGTCCTTCTGTCACCACACAATCCGTCGCATTCTCCAGTCCGGTCTGCACATAATTCCAGTAGGCCTTTCCCTCTTTCAGCGTAAAGACCACCTTCTTTCCCGAGCGCAAGACCACCGCTGTTTTGGGAACAACCAGCTGTTTGCCCAACGAACGGAACACGCTGACACGCACGTTCATGCCTTCGTACAACCCGCTTCCGTCGCGGACGGAAGCCTTCACCTGCACCATCCCGTCGTCATCGACAAACGGGTTGATTTCCGACACATACCCCTCGCTCCGCTGCTCCGGAAAGGCGAAAGGAGCAATCGTGACCCGGTCGCCCTTGCGCACCAACGGAAGTTCGTTTTCCAACAAGGTAAACGACACCTCCAGGCGTTCCGGGTCTATCAGGGTACAAAAAGCCGCATCCGTAGCCGATTGGTTAAACGGTTTGGTGAAAAGATTCGCCACCACCCCGTCGAAAGGCGCCTTCAGGGTGGCATGGGCATATTCATAAGCAGCCAGGCGATAAGCCTCCTCGGCCTGGTCGAATCCGCTCTTCGTCCGCACTAGCCGCATCACGTCGGCCGGAACACGCGCCGTATCTTTCAGCATATAGCCTTGCCCGATTACCAGATTTTGCCATTCCAGACGTGCCTGCTCCATGGCTGCACGCGCCTGCCCGGCCTTATTGGCCAGACGGAACGTATCGAGCATGGCGAGGGGTTGCCCTTTCCGGACCCGGTCTCCATTCCGGACATAGATAGCCGCAACCGTTTCCACCGACGAGAAAAACAAGTCGGCCGTATGCTCGGACGAGAGCTTTCCGTTACTGATCAGCTCGTGTTTGAAATCGGTCGGTTTCAGCTTCATCACTTCCACTTCGCTATCCTGTTCCACCAATACGGTCTGGACATGTCCTTCCGTATCGGCTGTTTTCTCTCCGGAACATGCCATTATCCCCCCGAGAAAACAGATGTTTACTATACAGAAAGTGTATATTTTCATGGCTTCCAAGTTTTCATATTATTTATTTCAAA
>CALVFH010000060.1 GCA_944326775.1 uncultured Parabacteroides sp. | reverse complement strand
CTGGCTGCAGGGATCTTTCTCGCGGCTTGTTTCATTTCCCTTTCCGTCGGGACATCGGTCGGAACCATTGTGGCCTTGGCTCCAGTTGCCGTAGGTATCGCCGAGAAGACCGGGATGCCCGACGCTTTGATGCTGGGAGTCGTCGTAAGCGGAGCCATGTTTGGCGATAACCTTTCGTTCATCTCCGACACGACCATTGTGGCTACCCGTACCCAAGGTTGCCAGATGACTGACAAATTCAAGGTAAACTCTCTAATTGCCATTCCGATAGCAATCGTCACGACTTTGCTGTACGTCTTTCTGGGCGAACAAGTTTCCGATAGCTATACCATTGAGGCCATTGAATGGGTAAAAGTTATCCCTTATCTCATCGTCCTCGTCACGGCGCTCTGCGGAATGAATGTCATGCGTGTGCTTTTCATCGGCATCCTCCTGTCCGGAATCACCGGACTATGCACCCAGGCGTTCGACATCTGGGGATGGACCGGCGCCATGGGAGAAGGCATCGTCGGCATGGGAGAACTCATCATCGTCACCCTGCTGGCCGGCGGCATGCTGGAGATGATCCGCTACAACGGAGGCATCGAATGGATTATCAACCGTCTGACCGCCCACATCCATTCGCCGCGCGGAGCCGAAGCCAGTATTTCCGCCTTAGTCAGCTTCGCCAACCTTTGTACGGCCAACAACACCATCGCCCTCATCATGGCAGGGCCGATAGCCAAGGATATTGCAGACCGTTTCCATATCGACCCGCGCCGGAGCGCCAGTCTGCTCGACATCTTTTCCTGCTTTATCCAAGGGGTCATACCATACGGGGCCCAAATGCTGATCGCCGCCGGTTTAGGCAGCATCTCTCCCCTCGCAATCATGCAATACACCTATTATCCCTACCTGCTGGGGCTCGGCGCCATGCTGGCCATCGTCTTCAGATACCCGGGGAAATACCTGCGAGATAAGAATAATCCATTATATATAAAGAAAACATTATGACGAAAATCGGAACTCCCTTCTCTCCCACTGCCACCAAAGTCGTCCTTTGCGGCTCAGGCGAATTAGGTAAAGAATTTGTAATCGAATTGCAGCGGTACGGTGTTGAGGTCATCGCCCTCGACAAATATGCCAACGCCCCGGCCATGCAGGTAGCCGACCGCTCCTACGTTGTCTCGATGCTCGACGGCAAGGCCTTGCGCGACATCATCGAAAAAGAAAAACCGGACTATATCGTGCCGGAAGTGGAAGCCATCGCCACCACCACACTGATGGACCTCGAAAAAGAAGGCTACCACGTAATCCCCACGGCCAAAGCAACCTGGCTGACCATGAACCGCGAGGGCATCCGCCGCCTTGCCGCCGAAGAACTGGGCCTGCCCACCTCGCCCTACCGCTTCGCCGCAACGGAAGACGAATTCAAAGAGGCCATCCGCGCCATCGGGATGCCCTGCGTCGTGAAACCCATCATGAGCTCAAGCGGTCACGGACAGAGCGTCGTCCGCCGCGAAGAAGACATCGACCCTGCCTGGCACTATGCCCAGGAAGGCGGCCGCGCCGGTGCCGGGAAAGTCATCGTCGAAGGCTTCGTCCAGTTCGACTATGAAATCACCCAGCTCACGGTACGCCACATCGGAGGCACCTCGTTCCTCGAGCCCGTCGGCCACATCCAAAAAGACGGCGACTACCGCGAATCGTGGCAGCCGCAAGCCATGAGCCCGCAAGCCAAAGCCAAAGCGCAAGACATTGCCCGGAAAATCACCGACGCCTTGGGCGGGCGCGGCATCTTCGGCGTAGAACTTTTCATCAAAGGCGACGAGGTGATATTCAGCGAAGTCTCTCCCCGTCCGCACGATACGGGTATGGTCACGATGATCACACAAGACCTCTCGCAATTTGCCCTTCATGCCCGTGCCGTCCTGGGCCTGCCCATCCCCAACATCCGTTTCCACGGCCCCGGAGCATCGCGCGCGGTAGTCGTCGAGGGCGACAGCTCGCAGCTGGCCTTCGGCAATCTGGAAAAAGTCCTTGAGCAACCCGACACGCAGGTCCGCCTCTTCGGAAAACCCGAGGTGCACGGGCATCGCCGTATGGCCGTCCTCCTCGCCCGGGGGGCAAACGTAGAAGAGGCTCGCGAGAAGACCGGACGGATGATGGACAACCTCGAAATCGATCTGTAACCCTTTTGCACCGGTGCAAAGTGCCGTTGAAGCCCTTCAATGAGGGCTTGCACCGGTGTAAATGCCCGCTGAGGCCCTTCAACGGGTTGCCGCACCGGTGCAAAGTGCCGTTGAGGCCCTTCAATGAGCGTTTGCACCGGTGCAAATGCCTGTTGAGGCCCTTCAATAGGGGTTTGCACCGGTGTAAAGTGCCTGTTGAAGCCCTTCAATGAGGGTTTGCACCGGTGCAAGTGCCTGTTGAGGCCCTTCAACGGGTTGCCGCACCGGTGCAAGTGCCTGCTGAAGCCCTTCAACGCTTGTTTGCACCGGTGCAAGTGCCCGCTGAAGCCCTTCAACGCTTGTTTGCACCGGTGCAAACGCCCGCCGGAGCCCTCCGGGGCAGCAAAAATTAACTTTCCCGCCTTTCTGGTTATAAAATATGTTGTACCTTTGTGAGAAATCAAGAATACTCTAAAATTTAATCTACCATAAATGAAAACATCGACTGAAATGAAGAAAAAAGCCCGTGTCCTGACCCTTTGCGGCGCAGCAGTGGCCTCCGTTGCCCTGTTCTGGAGCTGCACAGGCGCTGGAGCTTCAACTGAATCGTTTGAGCGGTCGGACTATTTCACCCGCGGCATCGGGCAATACCCCGGTAATCCGAGTGAAGACTTTTCGCCGGAACTTAAACCAGACTATTCAACCTACCGCAATATCGCGCTGCTGCGTGCGGCCTACCAGTCGTCGAGCCACGACTACAATCTGGTGGCCCAGCTGGTGACCGACGGCGTTGTCACGGACAAGGAACCGCAGTATCTGAATCTCTCAACACCTGACGGCGACAAGCCGCGCCGCGAACGCGAATGGATGATCGACGAAGGCCCGTATTCGCGCAACATCACGATGGGTGCGGACACCTATTTCCAATTCTCGCTGAACAATTATGCGAAGAAAGCAGACCGTATCTACCTGCGCGGAACCGTAGCTTATCATGCCGACGAAGCCAACAAGGGCTACGAAATCATCTGCCTCGGCTCGAACGACGGACAGAACTGGGACGAACTGGGCAAAGACAACGGCAAAGGCCTTCCGGGTAAGCCCCTACCCTATATGCTCCATTCCGACCCGAATAAGCAGAGCGAAAAAGGCGACCTGCCTGCCCGCGTCATCGACCAGTCAATCAAACTCACCCGTTCGGGAGAATACAGCTACTATCGCGTGGCGCTGAAGATGCCGGGAGCGGCCCACTGGACTTTCATGGACATGAATTTCTACGACCATGACCAGCTGGTGGAGATGAAGCCTTCGCAATTCTTCAGCAGCGCCTGGATGAGCGCGACGGGCAACGAGGAATGGGTCTATGTCGATTTGGGCAGCACGTCGGACTTCGACAAGATTATCCTCCACTGGGTGAACAAAGCATCAAAGGGAAAGATTCAGGTCTCCGATGATGCGAAACAATGGAAAGACGTGGCAGACCTCCCCGGCGGCGACAGCCTGACCGACGAGATTGTCGCAAAAGGCAAAGCCCGCTATGTGCGTGTCCTGATGACGCAGGCGGCCAACGGCGACAACTATATCTTAAGCGAAATCGAGGTGATGGGCAAAGGCGGATTGGTTCCGCAGGCCGTGGCTCAGCCGGCACCGGCAAACGGCGAAATCCAGCTCTCCGGCGGAAACTGGAGATTGCAGCGTGCCTCGGCCGTGACGGCTACGGGAGAGGAAATCTCGACGGCCTCCTTCAATCCGGAAGGATGGATTGTGGCTACGGTCCCGGGCACCGTCTTGAGCAGCTACAAGAATATCGGAGCAGTCCCGAACCCGAATTATGCCGATAACCAGCTGAACATCTCGGAATCGTTCTTCTACTCGAACTTCTGGTATCGCGACGAGTTCGACATGCCGGCCGACTTCAAGCAAGACCGGGTGTTCCTGAACTTCGACGGCATCGACTGGAAAGCCAATGTCTATCTGAACGGCAAAAAACTGGGACGTATCGAAGGCGCCTTCATTCGCGGACAGTTCGACGTGACCGACCTCGTTGCGCCGGGCAAGAATGTGGTTGCCGTAGAAATCATCAAGAACAACCACATCGGTGCCATCAAAGAAAAGAACAAACAGAGTACCGACTTCAACGGCGGTATCCTGGGTGCCGACAATCCGACGTTCCACGCAACGATTGGCTGGGACTGGATTCCAACCATGCGCGGCCGCAACATCGGTATCTGGAATGACGTGAAACTGACGACGACCGGCAAGGTCACGGTAGCCGACCCGTATGTCCAGTCTGTCCTCCCGCTGCCGGATACGACATCGGCCAAGCTCACCGCTGAGGTCATCGTCAAGAACCACGACGCTTCCGACGTGAAAGGTACGTTGGAAGGCAAGATTGGCGACATCACGTTCCAACAGCCTGTAGAGCTGAAGGCCGGCGAAGAGAAAACCGTAACCTTCGATGCCAAGGACTTCGAACAGCTGAACATGCAGAACCCGCGCCTCTGGTGGCCGAAAGGTTACGGAGCACCGAACCTCTACGATGCAAACTTCACCTTCAAGATAGACGACAAAGTTTCCGATTCGAAAGACTTCAAGGTGGGTATCCGCCAGATGACGTTCAACGAGGATAACCATATCCTGAACCTGTTCATCAATGGCCGCCGCTTCATCGGTCGAGGCGGAAACTGGGGCTTCAGCGAATCAAACCTGAACTATCGCGGACGCGAATATGACATTGCCGTAGCCTACCATGCCGACATGAACTTCACCATGATGCGCAACTGGGTAGGTATGATTGGCGACGAGGAACTCTATGAAGCGTGCGACAAATACGGAATCATGGTATGGCAAGACTTCTGGCTGGCCAACCCCGCCGACGGTCCAGATCCCTATTATCCGGAAATGTTCATCGCCAACGCCGAGGATTACGTGAAACGCATCCGCAGCCACGCCTCCATCGGTCTGTATTGCGGACGCAACGAGGGTTATCCTCCCAAACAGATTGACGACGCCCTGCGCCGTATCGTGAAGGAAGAACACCCGGGCCTGCATTACATCTCCAGCTCGGCCGATGACGTCGTAAGCGGACATGGTCCTTACCGCATGCTTCCGGCCAAAACCTATTTCACGCTGGAAACCGGCAACGACAAGTTCCACTCCGAACGAGGTATGCCGAACGTGCTGACCTACGAAAGTTTCCTCCGCACCTACTCGCCGGAAGGCATCTGGCCGCAATCCGATGAATGGGGTATGCACGACTATACGCTGGAAGGTGCCCAGGGCGCCACTTCATTCAACGAAATCATCGCCAAAGGATACGGCACGCCGCAGAACGTAAAGGAATTTACAGAACTGGCCCAGTGGGTGAACTACGACGGGCACCGGAGCCTCTTCGAATCGCGCAGCAAGAACCGCATGGGCCTCTTGATGTGGATGAGCCATTCCTGCTGGCCTTCGATGGTTTGGCAGACTTACGACTATTACTTTGAGCCGACGGCTGCCTACTTCGCCATCAAGAAGGCATCCGAGCCGCTCCACATCCAGTGGAACCCGGCAACCGACGAAGTGGAAGTGGTCAACTACAGCGCCGGAACCCATAAGGGCTTAAAGGCCAAAGTCCAGATCTTGAACATGGATGCTTCCGTGGCTTGGGAAAAAGAAGCCAACGTCGATAGCAACGAAGATACGACCAACAAATGCATCAAGCTGGAATATCCGTCGGACATCTCGAAGGTTCACTTCATCAAGATGCAGCTTCTGGAAGGCGACAAGGTCATCTCCGAAAACTTCTACCACCGGAGCCTGGAAGAAAACAACTACCAGGATCTGCGCCAGCTGCCCAAGGTTTCCCTGACCCAAAACGTAACGACGGCCAAAGGAGCTGACGGCACGTGGAACGCCACGGTATCCATCGAAAACACCACGGAAACCCCGGCCCTCATGATCCGGGTGAACGTCGTGGGAGACAAAGACGGCGACCAGTTCCTCCCGATCTTCTATTCTGACAACTACTTCGCGTTGATGCCAGGCGAGAAGAAAGAGGTCAAGATCCATTGGCAAGATGTTGATACACGGGGAAATGCGCCTGTTGTCAAAGTAACAGGGTATAACGTGAACTAACTGCCGGTTCTCGTGGCACACACCGTAACGCTCGTTACTCAACGCCCCCCACACTCGTGGGGCAATGTCCCCCACGCTCGTGGGGCGATGACCACCACACTCGTGGGGCAGTGACCGCCACGCTCGTGGGGCGACGTCCCCCACGCCCGTGGGGCAGAGTGCCACGAAAGAGCCCAAAACAAGAGACTATTGTTTCCATTTACTTATAGGTCCGTCAAAACGAACATCAACCGTTGGGCGGACCTTCTTTATTCAATCAGATCACAACATGAAAGCAACACTTTTCTTTTTTTCGCTGGCATCCGCTATTCTTTTTTCCTGCCAGCAACCGCAACACGAGAGCAGCCAATCCGAAGAACCGGCACCGGCAGAAGCATTTGTCCGCATAGAGGGGGAAAACCTGATTCAACCCGACGGATCGAAACTCCTGATCCGGGGAACAAACTTAGGAAACTGGCTGAATCCCGAAGGGTATATGTTCGGCTTTTCCAAAACGAATTCGCCGCGAATGATCAACGAGATGTTTTGCCAACTGGCAGGGCCGGATTTCACCGCCCAGTTCTGGCGCCAATTCAAAGACAACTACATCACGCGCAAAGACATCGAATTTATCGCCTCGACCGGAGCCAACACCATCCGCCTGCCATTTCATTATAAATTGTTTACCGACGAGGACTATATGGGGCTGACGGCCGGACAAGACGGTTTCGCCCGCATGGACAGCGTCGTCACCTGGTGCCGCGACAACCATCTGTACCTGATTCTTGACATGCACGATGCGCCGGGCGGGCAAACAGGAGACAATATCGACGACAGCTACGGCTATCCCTGGCTTCTCGAAAGCGAAGAGAGCCAAAAGCTCTTCTGCGACATTTGGTGCAAGATTGCCGACTATTACAAGAACGAACCTGTCATCCTGGGCTATGAGCTGATGAACGAACCGATTGCTCCCTACTTCGACACCGTGGAAGCGATGAATGCCAAACTCGAACCTCTGTACAAACGGGCGATCCAAGCCATCCGCGAAATCGACAGGAACCATATCATCCTGCTGGGAGGCTCTCAGTGGAACAGCAACTTCACGATTTTCCACAACCCCTCGGACGACGAGAACGTCATGTACACGTGCCACCGCTACGGAGGGGAGGCCACAAAAGAAGCGATCCTCAGCTACATTGCTTTCCGCGACAGCGTGAACCGCCCCATGTATATGGGCGAGATTGGACACAACACGATGGAATGGCAGTCTGCTTTCCGCCAAGTTCTGGAAGAAAACAACATCGGATGGACCTTCTGGCCTTATAAAAAGAAAGACGATTCGTGTATCATGGGAATAAAGATGCCTGAAAACTGGGATCTGGTCATAGCTTTCTCGGAAGCTCCGCGCGGAACTTACAAGGAAATCCGCGATGCCCGGCCCGACCAGGCCACCGTACGGCAAGCCATGCTCGATTTCATCCAAAACTGCCGCATCGAAAATTGCATTCCGCAACAGGACTATCTTCAGTCACTGGGGTTGAAATACCAAAAATAAAGGAACTGCCTTCTTTTCGTGAAAGAAGGAAACTTCGGAAATACAGGCAAAGAGGATATTTTCTATCTTTGCCTGCCGAAGAAAAAAGAACAGAATAGACGAAACAAGATAAAAGCCTATACATATTATTATACGAATTAAATTATCCAGCCTATTTATGAACTATCCCTTTCTCATTACAGCCTGCCTCCTTTTCCTCCCTGCCTGCCACATGTGGGACGGGAAGGAGAAAGCTGTGAAGCAACGGGAAAAAACAACTACGCAAACCGCATCGCCCTGGAAACCGGAGTTGGACGTGCGGGCCGACGTCGCAATTGTCTATGGAACTAAAACCCAACGGTATCTCGACTTCGGCGACGGGCAGGTATCTTTCGAACAACGGGTGCAGTCCTGGAGGAAACAAGGCTACGGCGTCCACTTCATGACGGGAATATCATGGGGGGAATATACAGACTATCTTAGTGGAAACTGGGACAGCTCGAAACATTACGACGAAGCACAGGTACAACAAGACGGCGACACTTGCTGGCATCATGACAACATCCCGTATATCGTACCGACCCAATCATTCACCCGGTTTATCAAACAACAGAAGATAAAACGAATCATCGATGCCGGAATAGATGCCCTCTACCTGGCTGAACCGGAATTCCTGGCCTCTGCCGGATATAGCGAAGCATTCAAACGGGAATGGAAAAACTATTACGGTTTCGACTGGAGGCCCCAGCATCTCTCTACCGAGAACACCTACCTGTCCAACAAATTGAAATACCATCTTTTCTACCGCGCTCTCGACGATTGTTTTTCTTTTGCCAAACATTACGGCATGCGGCAAGGAAAAGATATCCGGTGTTATGTCCCCATCCATTCGCTGCTCAACTATGCACAATGGTCTATAGTCAGTCCCGAAGCCGACCTGGCACAGTTGCCTTGCGTAGATGGGTATGTTGCCCAAGTCTGGGCCGGCACGGCACGACTGCCGAACTACTTTAACGGAATAAGCAAGGAACGAATCTTCGAAACTGCCTATCTGGAATATGGCAGCTTGGAATCGATGACAGCTCCAACCCAGCGGAAACTCTATTTCCTGACCGACCCGCTGGAGGACTGGCCTCGCAACTGGGAGGAATATCTCCGCAACTATGAAGCTGTTTACGTAGCCCAACTCCTCTACCCGACTGTAAACAACTACGAAGTCATGCCCTGGCCCGAACGCATCTATGAAGGAGAATATGAAACGGGAAAGGGGGCAGGCAAAAAGAGCCGTATCCCCGAAGACTTTGCAACCCAGATGCAGGTCATGGTGCAGGCGTTGAACGACATGCCCTTATCTGACAGTCGGATAGAAGGCTCGCATGGCATCAGCGTATTAATGGCCAATTCCATCATGTTTCAACCCCCGACGGAGCACAAGGAAATATACGACGACCCTCAATTATCGAACTTTTTCGGCTTGGCCATGCCTTTCTTAAAGCGAGGGATACCCATTAAAATTCTGAACATCGAAAACGTAGCCTTTCCCGCAACATGGAACAATACGCAAATATTGCTCATGTCGTATGCCAATATGAAACCGCTTAAAGAACGGTATCATCGCTACATGGCGGAATGGGTAGAGCAAGGCGGTATCATCGTTTATGTTTCAGAAGATACCGACCCTTATCAAGATGTCCAGGAATGGTGGAACACAAGAGAACAACATTGGAAACGTCCGGCAGACCATCTTTTTAGCTTGATGAACATCCCGGAATATGCCCCGGAAGGACTTTACAGCTATGGTAAAGGATTTGTTCGCATCATTCGCCAAGATCCGAAAGTCTATGCTCTGCAAAAAGAAAGAGACCTGACATTATTGGCTTGCGTAGATTCTTTATATCAAAAAAGAGTCTCAAAGCCATTGCAATATAAAAACTATCTGAAACTAAATCGTGAACAATATGACCTAATAGCCGTACTGGATGAAAGTACCGACTCGACAGCTTATGAAGCAGAAGGATTGTTTATCGATCTTCTCGACCCTGCCCTTCCCGTTACGGAACACAAAGTTGTCTTGCCGGGACGCCAAGCTTTTCTCTATAATCTGGAACGGATGACAGAGCCTGAAAAGCCTCAGGTATTGGCATCAGCCTCCCGCATCTATCAAGAGTCTTTCGATGGCTCGACTTATTCATTCATAGCCCGAGGTCCTATCCCCATGCAATCCGTCATGCGTGTCCATCTGCCTCGCAAAGCCAAGCAAGTGAAAATAGAAAATTCTAAAGAAAGACATATCGAAGGGGCAACAGCAAAATGGGACGCCCTCTCAAAAACCTATCTGGTTAAATTTCATAATCAAGAAGGAGGCACGAGAATAACCTTCCTTTTAGAAGAGGACGACAGTTAACAATCATCCTTACAAATATTCATAATAAAGCCGGCAGACTTACCTCCGCCGGCTTTACCTTTTAATATCAATATTAGAAACAAATACCAACCCGGAAACCTATATTATTTTTCCCATCCTCCTGATAGTTCAACAAATTGGTTTTGTTAGTTGCATAGTTATAATAAACAGCAACATGGAAGCCAAACCGTCCATACTTCAACGGATGGATATTTATACCGATTTCAGGTGAAACATAAAAGCCCCACGGACGTTCGTAAAAGCTCACCGTATTAAGGTATGTCGTGTTTTGCTCATACATGGCACCGACCTTGCCGGCCACATAGGGTTGGATATATCCATTATCGTAAAGGGAATAACTTGCCAATACGCCAAAAGGCACCTGAAACGAAGAATGCTGCTGATCGGTAGTCAACGCCTCATTGGGAGAAAGCTGTATCGTTTCACGACCGACATATCCATGATTCGTATGGAAATTCGCAAATGCACCCAGCGACCAACGATCGGTCACCTCATAACCAAACTCGAAGTTCATACCCCAACCGCTTAACTTATCCGCAAAATCATATCCGACTGGAGCATTCACCTGCCAATCCAAATTAAAATGCAACTCATCTGGAAAATGTTGAGCCTTCGAATTTACAGTAAAGCCAACCAGAAGAGCCATCATCAAAATGCTTATTCTGCAAAAATGATATATCGTTTTCATAATATGCTGCTTACTTATTATTTACATTATTCTGAATATAGGGCGACTGCGTGAACGACTGATCAATTGCACGCTCTACCAGTTGCAAATTGAAATGATTGCTACTCGAAAGCAACCCTGAACTTACCGCCTGCCAGATAACAGGAAGCTGAGTCTGCGTGGTTTCATCAACCGGAGCATTTCTCAAATCGACTATCTCCATCACCATCGTTCCGGTACTGTAACTGTAAGACACGGGATAAGGATAGTACCATCCACCACCCCAATAGGGTCCCCAAAAACTCGGGCTCCACCAGCTGTCCCAGCCCCAGCCGCCACCTACCCAGCCAGTCACTTGCGTATTCGTTTCTACGTAAGTAAGCTGAATACCTAAATCGGCAGCTTCTTTCTTTTCCGAACGTTGGTAATCCCGCAGATTCATTTCCGAAGCGACCTGCGCAAGCAGTGATTGCGCATTATCGTCTTTCCAATAAATAGCCTTCATGCCATCACCTATCGTCAGAATACTATCAGGCAAATAATAGGTAGAAGCCGACGAAAAATCAGCGACTTCATCATATTGCGTATATACCGTGAAATCACTATCCAGTTGATTCATATCCGGATCTTTCTCACAGCTGCTCAACATCACAGCCCCTATCGCTAAATAGAATAACTTTTTCATAAGGCTCTTCCTTTATAAATATTGCTCTGCCCAAGCGGCAAGATATGGCCGTCGAGCGTCAAGCGATTTGAATTGAAGTTCGGCGAAACGGTAACTCTCGCGTCTGCACCCTGATAAGGTAATGTAATGTCCACGCGGGCAGATATCCCTACGCCGTTTACATAAAAGTTAATATACAATGTTCCCTTTTTATCTGTCTTGCTCTCGTAGTTCGTGATAGTTCCATCAACCGTAATACCTCCAATACCGTTAGGACCACTGACCGGAACATTAAAGGCAATCTGCACCGTAGCCTTATCGCCATCGACAACCACAAAGTTAGTATTTGAAGATACATAAGCCGTCTCTCCACGTTTGAAGATCACTCTGTCTGCTTCCAATACATACGATTTCGCTTCAATAGCTTTAACTGCCTGGAGATAATAAAGAGAGTCTAACCGAGCCTGTTCCATCCGACGTTCTTCACGTACTTTGGCTCTTTCATCTTTCACAGACTGGGCTTGTGCAATCCCGACACAAGCAACCAATGCAATCATCATAAACAATACTCTTTTCATAACTCTAAAATTTAAAAAACATCCAAATATATTCTGCCCCGCAAGCTTTGTCAAGAGTTTCGGCGACAAAATTGGGAAGATTTAGGACGAAATGGACTTTTTTCAAAATAGCCGCCTTCTTTGCCTGCTTATCTATAATAAAACCAAACGGATGCAGCGTTTTGACAAGAAGCATCAGAACAAGAAAAATGAATAAACCTTACGTGAAGTTATTTCTTGCTTTTTACGACAATTATTCAACAGAAGATAGTTTATTTGCAGTACCAATTTAAAATCACATAATTTATGGATAAAAACACACAAAAGTCTCAATCACCCCAGAAAATCCATCCCTACTGGGGCTTTTTCAGTACCATTCTTCTCGTACTGTTTCTCAACAGTTTGATATTCCCAGGTGTTTTCACCCCTTCTATTGTCAAGACAGACTATGGGACCTTCATCGCAAAAGTTGATTCCGGCCTGGTCAGTAAAGTGACGTTAGAAAACGGGCAAATCTATTATACCACAGCAAAGCCGGACGAAAAAGGCAAGAACATTGTCTATCAGACGGGCGAGATGGGTGATGCGTCGCTGACGGCAAAACTGCTCTCGGCACAGAGTCCGAACAAGAGCGGGAAAATCCAGCTCAACCGCATCGTTCCGGAAAAGAACTCGCCCATCATCGATTTCTTCCTGATGTGGATTGTGCCGGGACTTATCTTCTACTTTATCTGGATTTCTCTTCAAAAACGGATGAGCAAGATGGGCGGAAACTTCCTGTCGCTGGGCAATAGCGGTGCGAAGATTTATGCAGAGTCGGAAGTCAAAACCACCTTCGCCGATGTAGCCGGGCAGAATGAAGCCAAGGAAACACTTCAGGAAATCGTGGATTTCCTTCACAACCCGAGCAAATATACGCAAATGGGCGCCACGCTTCCCAAAGGAGCCTTACTGGTAGGTCCCCCGGGAACCGGAAAGACCCTGATTGCGCGTGCCGTAGCTGGTGAAGCCAAGGTTCCGTTCTTCTCCATCTCAGGTTCGGAATTCGTTCAGATGTTTGTGGGCATGGGAGCTGCCAAAGTACGTGATTTATTCAAGCAAGCCACGGCAAAAGCGCCGTGTATCATCTTCATCGACGAAATAGATGCCATCGGCAAAAGCCGTGACAACGCCATGGGCGGGAATGACGAGCGCGAACAGACACTGAACCAGTTGCTGACAGAAATGGACGGCTTCGACGGTAAAAAGGGAGTCGTCATCCTGGCTGCCACGAACCGGCCGGAAAGTCTCGACAAGGCATTGCTCCGTCCCGGACGTTTCGACCGCCGCATTCCTATGGGCTTGCCCGACCTGGAAGACCGCAAAGCCATTCTGAATGTCCACTTGAAGAAAATTAAGCACGGGGATATCGACTTGGATATCGTGGCACGGGCTACTGCCGGCTCTTCGGGTGCGGACCTTGCCAACATTGTCAACGAAGCTGCTTTGCGTGCCGTCCGCCTCTCGGAGTCCCAGGTTTCTACCTCTGATTTGGAAGAAAGCGTGGAAGTCGTGATGGCTGGCGCCCAGAAAAAAGGTGCCGTAATCTCCAAAGAGGAGAAAAAGATTATCGCGTACCACGAAATCGGGCATGCGATGGTGGCCGCACGACAGAACAATTCGGCTCCGGTTCACAAGATTACCATCATCCCCCGCACCTCGGGCGCACTGGGTTATACCATGCAAATCGACACCGGCGAACAGTATCTGATGAACAAGCAAGAATTGCTGAACAAAATCGCTACCCTGACGGGCGGTCGCGCTGCCGAGGAACTGATTTGCCACACGGTCACGACCGGTGCATCCAACGACATCGAGCAGGCAACGAAGCTGGCCCGGGCAATGGTTACCCGCTACGGCATGAGCGACAAATACGACATGATGGAACTGGAGACCATCAACAATGCCTACTTGGGTGGCGACGCGTCGCTGACCTGCTCGGCTGCAACGGCTTCAGACATCGACCAGGAAGTATTGCGCATCATCCGCGCCGCACACGAGAAGGCACGCAACATCATCAACAACAATTTGGACGAAATGCACAAAGCCGCCCAGTTCCTGCTGAACAAGGAAACGATAAGCGGCGAAGAGTTCATGAATATCATCGGGACGAAAAAAGAAGCCTGATTCACTTTCTGCAATCAGCACGCCTCTATAATCCCAGCGGGGACAGTGCTTCCAGAACAAAAGTAGTGCTGTCCCCGGCAGGGACGGTGCTTCTGGAGCAGAATTCCACTGCTTTTTTATACCTTTGTAGGGAAAAAATTCTCAGATGTAAAACCCACAAAGGAATTTAAAGCCATGATTGCCTACCAGCGCTTCGATGAATTGACTCATACTCGCCTGGAATCTATCTGCGACGAAAAGAGTGCCGACAAAGCCTTTGAAGAAATCGCCACCCAGTTGTTCAATCACTTCTTCTTGCAAAAAGGAGAGGTGTGCTTCCGCTTTTTAGAAATAGAATTCTACTATCATTCCGGGAAACACCCGGATTTAAGAGACGACGGTAGCCTGTTTGTCTATGAACGCGACTGTCATACACCGGGCGCTTTCCTTATACATCCCAGTGGCGTAGATCTTTGTTTCAGAAGCCAGATTTCTATTGACAATATGGGAAACAAGCAAATGGTCTGTGGAGGAGGCATCTTGCTCCGCTGTCTGTTGCGAATCGACAACGGCAGGGAGACCATCGTTGCCGGACCTTGGGACTGCTGTGACGCATTATTCAATTACTCCACGCCGGACAACTATCCCGAACTGCGCTATGCCGAAAAGAGTTTCCAGATACGCCTTGAAAAGACAGCGCGTTACCACGCCCCGGCCATATCTAAAAACAAACGATACTGTTTTTACGATGCAGCCATCGAAGAGAAATGGCAACTCAACCGCTTCGACACCCGCTTGCTGTCTGAGAAGAAAAACACCTATCCGGCTAAACCTTTCCGCCGGATATAACCATTATTATCCATTTAAACGATACGCTTATGCTGACAGAAGAATTTAAAGACTTTGTTTATTTCTCGAAATGGTTTCGTGCCGACTACCCCACATTGTATGAAGAGATTACCGCAATATTAGACGCGAACGGGATGGGTCATGGTCTCTTGTCTCTTACCCGCGACCACTGGTGTAGGGATTATATGCCCGTACAATGGGGCAATGAACTATATGCCCAATTCATTTATCGCCCCGATTACCTGCGAAATGACCCCAAACACCTGACCGACACTGACAAAGTTTTACATGCCATGCCCAGAATTGGCTGGGTCGATAAATATCCTCTCGTCGCCGACGGTGGAAACTTCGTCTTCTGCCGGAAAAAGATAACCAACTGGAACTGCTACAAATATTACATCGTCATGACCGACAAGATCATGCTCGAAAACCCCAATTACACACAAGAAGAGGTAGAGGCCATCCTCCGGAAATCATTATTCGCTGAAAACGCCGAGCTGGTCTGGCTGCCGTGGAACCACAGCGATACTTTCGGCCACACCGACGGCATCTTAAGATATGTGGGAGCCAAACAGCTGCGCAGGCCGAACATCCTCGCCAATCTTTCGCTCTACGAACCGGAGCATGCTGCCCAAATGCGTGCCATTCTCGAAAAACATTTCAAAGTAATTGATCTAAAACTCAGCGAATATGACGAATTGAGCTGGGCATACATTAACCTCCTCCAAACCCGCGACGTCATCATCATACCAGGCATTGGCAATCCCAAGACCGACCGCGAAGCACTCTGCCAAATCAAAAAACTTTACCCGCAATACGGGAACCGTATCTACCAAGTGCAAATGAGACCGTTTATCGAGCGGGGCGGTGGAGCTCTGAACTGCTGCACGTGGACCATCAGCCGTGAGCTTTCGGGCATAGTCCACAACGAAGAAAACAATAGCCGCTATCAGGAGCTGGTGCGCAAAGCAGAAAAAGCGGACTACTCGCTCACCAAAGAAGAAATCTTCTTCCTTGGTGATTACTATCCCTTACGGCTGGAAGCCATCTCTCCCCTGCTGGAGAAATGCTATTACGGTTTCTGACTTGTTCTTATTTGAAAAAAAATCCCTGTCGCCTTTTTCCAAGCGGCAGGGACTATTGAATTTACGACAGATTTTGCTAATCTATAATCGTTTTTATCCATGTAAACAAATCATCCAGATTATAATCGCCGGAATGCGGGCGATTCCACGGCAGCGCGAAGTTCACGTCGTAGCCGGCATTCATCAATTTGGTGGCCAGATTGACGGGAACCGGGAAGCTGGTGTCGCGATCGCGTGCACCGTGGCGGATGTACCAGTGCTGGGCCTTCCGGCAGGCATCATCGGTAATAAAGTTCATCGGATTCATCAGATAAACACGCTCTTGCAGGCTCTTGTCCAGTTCCGTCTCGCCGGTAGCCTTGTTCAGAGAATAAGCTGTAAAATTAGCCGTTGTTCCGTGGCTGTCACCAAACAAGGAATTCTCGGGCGTGGCCTTGTCGGTCAGCACACCTTGACCGTCAAAGGCGGGAGGCGTCTTCAAGGCTTGCGTTGTAGCCACGTAATTCAGGTAAACCGGCAGATCCACATCGAGAACAAACTCCCCGGTTTCCTGCTGGAAGGCGGGAGCGCCCTGCGGTCCGGGAGGAGGAGGAGTCTGACGCCCGTTATCCTTCGGCGGACGCGGGCGGTCATCACGAGGGCCACGCGGGCGGTCGGCCTGTTGCGGTCCTTCGCCCGGTCTTTGCTTCGAGTTCATCACGATTCCAATATTTGCAGGCAAGTCGCACCCCTCGTTTTTCGCACGTTGGGCCGATTGGATGATAAATGATTTCAAGTAATCCAGATAATTGTCTGCGGTCAGCAATGAGCCATCGTCCGGACGCTTCAGTTGCAAGCTGTTCAAATACGCCGGGTAGGCGGAGGCCAATTCTTCGGAAACGGCCTTTTGCTCATCGGAGAGTTTCCGGACACCGGAATTGGTGCAGGCATAAAGCCATTCGTAAGCCATATCGGCATGCTCAAGGTCGGTAATCGGACAATAACAGACGGCTGCAAAGACATCATCGCGCGCCTCCGCCGCTCCCATAGCTTTGAGATAAGGCTCATAGAGCGGAGAATTTCCGGTCGCGCCCAGCAAAGCAGACATGGCACCGCCGGCACTGGTCCCGTCGGTGATAATCCGCTCGGCACTTCCCGGCATCGCCTCATCATTCAGATGAAGATAGCGCACCGCCGCCTTTAAATCGAGCAAGCCATTGGGCGCACGGCCGGTAAAGACCTTCTGCCCGGCGGATTCTACCGTCGAGTTGCTGCCCCTCGAGCCGGGAATGCACACGGCATACCCTTCGGCAAGGGCTCGTCCGGAGGCATCGGTCGGTGAAGGCTCGGCTGCCCGGGCTGCCATATAGCCTCCCACATAAGTACGCAGAAGAATCGGGACCTCGGCGCCCGATGCAAGGACAGACTCCGGAACATAGAAGTTCAGGTACTGATAAACGGAATCTTCCACGTTGGTCACGTAATAGATGTGCTCGTAAGCACGATACTGGACGGTCTTTCCATCCGGCATCACCAGTTCGCGGGTGGTGCTGTTGGCCGGATTGAATTTCAGAGCAACGTCATTCCCTGAAACCGGTGTTGAGGCGGCAGCTGTAACCACTGCCATCGCGCCTAACACACAAGAAAGTGTCTTCGACTTCATTGCAAACAAATTTTTAATCAAACATATTCGATCAGATAATAGGAAATATCTCCTGCAAATATAGGACAATGCTTTTATCATACAAGAAGTTACGAATTGCTCACCCACTTACTTCCGGTTACCAACATTAAGTTTCAAACGATTACCGTCCGCACATTTATCGTTATTTAACAGAGAAAACGCATCGCCGCAAAAGGCTGTTTTTCAAGGATAGCTACCTTTGCAAGGCAAGTCGAACAACTAAAAAACAATCCCGCGACAGTTTAGTGACCGGCCTTTTCGGAAAATTCTTTACGGAGAGGAATCTGCAGAAAAAGACCCTGAAGGTTTCCCTCAACGGCAACTCGGCATGGTCGGAATTCTACTGGAACTTCGATGCCGTGCGGACGGACGGGACGCCGCACCATGCCCAAGGGCGGGAAACGCAGATTTTTGAGAAAGGCAACGACGGCATTTGGAGATTAGTGCATATTCATTACTC
>CALVFH010000059.1 GCA_944326775.1 uncultured Parabacteroides sp. | reverse complement strand
CTTGAGCGTCCTGGAACACGCGGTCCGGATCGGCCGCAAGACCTTGACCAACACCATGAAGTACATCAAGATCACCGAGGAGCAGACCGCCCTGGAGCTGATGAGCCACCCCTATTTTTCGGGGGCAAGCAACACAACACGATAATCTTAAAGAGTGTTGTCCGGGAATTTTCTTAACTTTGTTCAAACAGACTGATGCAATGAAAGACGATACAAAGGAATTAACGCTGTTCGACAACTACGATTTTATAGAAAAAATCGAGTCCCTGATGGCCGACTGTGAATCGGCCGAGGTGGAGTTCAAATCCGCCAAGGGCGGGTTTCCGAATATAATTCTGTAGATGAATTCTTCAAGGATGTACTGAAATGAGCTATCGACTGAAAGTTACCAACCAGTTTAAGAAAGATGTGAAGCGTTGCCAAAAGCGAGGCCTCCCTATGGGGGAACTCAAAGAGGTAATGGAACTATTGGTGCAAGATGGAAAGCTTCCAGCTAAATATAACCCGCATCCGCTCCGTGGAGACAGGCTGGGGACGATGGAGTGCCATATCCGCCCTGATTGGTTGCTGCTCTGGCAACAAGACGATGAAGAACTGATTCTATTAATGACAAACACGGGCACACATTCCGATTTATTCAAATAGTTTCTTGAACTCTTACTTACTCCAGTCAAACCATTGGAGGTATGCGGCGATGCTGTAGAAGGTAATCCATGTGTTCCGCAAAGGAGGCGGCAGGTATTTGCACTCCGTGGCCAAAATATGGATAGAGCGGAATGGTGTCAAGGACATTGAAATAGCTGAAAGCCTGTTATCACGGGGCATCGTGGCAAGATGGCCGCTTATCTGACGGACGGACGCGAAATCATTGTGCCACTGTCGTTCTTTCCGGACATCAAGCAACTATCCGTGAAGGAACGGGAAGGATGGATGATACTGGAATGGTTGGACATCCATCGGGATGAACTGATGGCCAATTGGGAAAACGCCCAAAACGGCGACCCGCTGGAACGGATTGCACCTTTAAAATAAATAAGAGATACGGATATGTTTACAGAAGTAGTGAAAGCCGAATATGTGGACGGATACCGCATCCGGCTGTGGTTCAACAACCAAGTGACAAAAGTAGTGGACTTGCAAGCGTCGCTGAAAGGCCAGGTCTTCGAACCGTTGAAAAACATCGACTTCTTCAAGCGGTTCACAGTACGGTACAACACCATCGAATGGGAAAACGGAGCTGACTTCGCTCCCGAATACTTGCTTTCTTTGCCGGAAGCCTGACGAGCCCGGTAGAAAAGACGTTGTTTTTATTCCCGTCCCGCCCCTCTCCCCGCCGAGGAGGAGGGCGGGACGCTTGTTTTTGGGAGACGGCCTGCTCCTCATGATTTTATTTCAAAGCAGCCCCATCTTTGAACGCATTACCGGCTTTCCCGCCGACGAGCAGGTATTGGTTGTGTATCGGGTCGAACGAGATCGGGCGGAGTTTGGCAGGGTCTATTTTGCCGTTCTCGTCCAAGATACTTTCATCTGCCGATACGTTGACGATTTTTCCTACCAGGTGGCATGTTTGCGGATCGTAGGAAATCAGTTCGCATTCGAGGGTCATTGGCAACTCCTGGATAAGCGGGGCGTTGACGAACTCCGACTTCAAGGCGTGGAATCCCGCCTTGGCAAACTTGTCGGTAACCTTGTTGCCTGAAACCAGTCCTACATAGTCGCAGGCAACCAGCTGGTCGGCGGTTCCCATACTGATGGTAAAGGCTTTGGTAGCCAACAAGTTTTTTATTGTCTTGTGCCCGGCACTCAGACAAAGGTTGATTTGGTCGTCATAATCGATACCACCCCAAGCGGCATTCATGGCGTCGGGGTTGCCTTCTTCATCGTAAGTCCCGATGATGAAAACTGGTTGCGGATAAGTCCATGGCTTAGCGCCAAAATTTTTTCTCATAATTGAATCCTCCTAAATTAGATGATGAAACAAAGATAGTTTTTTATCCTGAAAATTATACTTGCACAGCTGAATTTCTTGTTCTATTTTTGCTCCCTGAATAAAAGGGTTAGAAGGATGGAACAGACTTATCGGATAGGTTTGGATATCGGCTCTACCACCATTAAGGCCGTAGTGCTGAGTGAAGATGACCAAATGGTATATTCTTGTTATGAACGCCATAACGCAAGGATACAGGAAAAGTTGACAGAGGTGTTGTCTGCTGTAAAAGAGCAGCTTGGCAATGTGTCGGTGCAATTGCATCTGACGGGTTCTGTCGGGATGGGAATAGCCGAACGGTGCGGTTTGGCTTTCGTTCAGGAAGTGGTAGCCGCTACGAATTATATTCGCCGGATGCATAGCGACATTTCCACCCTGATTGATATTGGTGGGGAAGATGCGAAGGTGGTCTTTTTCCATCATGGTGAGGCTGGCGATTTGCGGATGAACGGAAATTGTGCCGGCGGAACCGGAGCATTTATCGACCAGATGGCCATCCTGCTGAATGTGCCTACCGAGCAGTTGAACACCTTGGCGATGGCAGCCGGACATGTTTATCCGATCGCTTCGCGTTGCGGTGTGTTCAGCAAGACCGACATTCAGAATCTGATTGCGAAGAATGCCAGCCGTGAGGATATTGCGGCCTCGGTCTTTCATGCCGTGGCGGTGCAGGTAGTAGTTACTTTGGCGCACGGATGTGACATCACTTCCCCCGTGTTGTTTTGCGGCGGGCCGCTTACTTTCCTGCCCGCTTTGCGTAAAGCCTTTGTCGATTATCTGCATCTTTCTCCGGCGGATATCGTTTTGCCAGAGAATAGTCACCTGATTCCCGCCTGGGGGGCAGCCCTTTCCGGCGAGGAAGCGGAGACCGTCGGGATTTCGGCGCTGATCGCCTCTATCCGTACGACCTTATCAACCAACTATCGTCCTTCGAGTGGCTTGGAGCCGATTTTTAAGGATGAAGCCGATTATGCGCAATGGCAGAAACGAGTTTCCCGCTATGCCATCCGGAAAAAAGAGCTGAAGCCCGGACGGGAGGAGGTTACCTTGGGAATCGACTCGGGTTCCACTACGACGAAGATTGTCCTCCTGAACAAGGAAGGCGAGTTGCTCTATTCCTATTATCACGGGAATGACGGAAATCCCATCGCGGCGGTGGAGAATGGACTGAAGCTATTTCGCGAGCAATGCGAGAAGGCGGGAACGGAAGTCTGCATTACGGGAGGATGTTCCACCGGATATGGTGAGGATTTGATTAAGGCGGCTTTCCGCCTGGATGGGGGTATCATCGAGACGATAGCCCATTATATGGCGGCCCGCCATGTCTCCGAGGAGGTCTCCTTTATTCTGGATATTGGGGGACAAGACATGAAGGCGATGTTCATCGATGGAGGAGTGATCAATCGTATCGAAATCAACGAAGCTTGCTCTTCCGGTTGCGGTTCCTTTATTGAAACTTTCGCCAAATCTTTAGGCTTTTCCGTTCAGGATTTCGCCCGTGAGGCTTGCCGGGCGTCGGCACCCTATGATTTGGGTACGCGGTGTACGGTATTTATGAATTCGAAGGTCAAGCAGGCATTGCGCGAGGGAGCCTCGCTTGCCGATATAGCCGGCGGTTTGTCTTATTCCGTGGTGAAGAATTGCCTTTATAAGGTGTTGCGTTTGAAGAATACGCGGGAGCTGGGAAAACATATCGTAGTCCAGGGCGGAACGATGAAGAACGATTCCGTAGTGCGGGCTTTTGAAAAACTGACGGGATGTGAAGTGTCGCGCAGCAACATTCCGGAACTGATGGGTGCCTTGGGTTGTGCTCTTTATGCCCGCCGCTATGCCTCCCGGACCTCTCTCGACGAAGTGTTGAGCCGGGCTTCCTATACGACTCGCCAGCAGCAATGCCACGGGTGCGAAAACCAGTGTCTGATTACCTCTTACCGTTTCGAGAATGGCAACCGCTATTATTCCGGCAACCGTTGCGAGAAAGTGTTCAGCAATCGGGGAGAAGAGCGGAAAGAGGGCACAAATGTATATACCCGGAAATTACAGCTTTTGTTTGAGCGCAACTTGCCGGTCGAAACACCGGTGGCCGTCATCGGCATTCCCCGGAGCTTGAATATGTATGAGGAATATCCGTTCTGGCATACGCTCTTCTCGAAAGCCGGCATCCAGGTGGTGTTGTCGGCTCCGTCCACTTTCAAGGGCTATGAGGCGAAAGCCAATCTGGTAATGTCGGATAATATCTGTTTCCCGGCCAAACTTGTACATAGCCATATCCAGGACTTGATAAACCGCAAGGTGGACCGCATCTTCATGCCTTTTGTGGTTTTCGAAAAGCTTGAGGGCGGGCAGAACAGCTATAATTGCCCGGTCGTTTCCGGCTATTCGGAAGTGGTGCGGAGTGTGCAGCATGGGGATGTTCCAATTGACTCGCCGGCCATCAATTTTAAAGACAAGAAATTACTCTATAAAGAATGCCGGGCTTATCTGCAGCAGTTCGGATTGGCCGAGCCGGTTATCAAGACGGCATTCGACGAGGCGCTTCGGGCAATGGATGATTTCGAAGAGCAGATGATTGAGACCAACCGCCAGGTTCTGGAGCAAAGTCGGGCGGAAGACAAGCTTTGCATCTTGCTGGCAGCCCGTCCGTATCATGCCGATCCGTTGATTCAGCATAAGTTATCGGACTGGATAGCCTCTTTGGGTGTCGATGTGATTACCGATGATATCGTGCGCCGCGAGTCGCTTTCGGTCGATGATGCCCATTTCGTGCCGCAATGGGCGTATGCCAACCGAATCTTGAAGGCGGCGAAATGGGTGGCCTTGCAGGATAGCCGGGTGCAATGTATGGAGCTGACCTCCTTTGGTTGCGGTCCGGATGCGTTCCTGACGGATGAAACACGCAGCTTGCTGAAACGCTATGGCAAGACGCTGACCTTGCTGAAGATTGACGATGTGAGCAATATCGGTTCGTTGAAATTGCGTGTGCGTTCAGCCATCGAGAGTCTGAAGCTCTCCGTGCAGCATCCGCAAGAGGCAAAGGTACAACCCTTCCAGACTACCCCGATATACGGCGAGGCCGACCGGAGGCGGAAGGTGCTGGTGCCTTTCTTTACTCCCTTCATTTCTCCGCTGATTCCGTCCATCATGAAGGTGGCGGGATATGATGTGGATAATCTGCCGGCCAGCGATGCCCGTTCGTGCGATTGGGGATTGCGTTATGCCAACAACGAGGTTTGCTATCCGGCCACGCTGGTTGTCGGCGACATCGTGAAGGCTTTCAAGGATGGAAAATATGACCCGAGCCAGACCGCCGTAGCCATTACGCAGACGGGCGGGCAATGCCGTGCGTCAAACTATATCTCGCTGATTAAGCGGGCACTGACGGAATCCGGATATGGTGAGGTGCCGGTGATTTCCGTCACCTTCGGCGGAGGCTTGCAAAATGTCCAGCCAGGCTTCCGGGTGAATTGGATGAGAATCTTGCCGGTAATCCTGAATGCCATTTTGTATAGCGACTGCATTGCCAAATTCTATTATGCGGCGGCAGTCCGTGAAACCGTGAAAGGGGAGTCCGCCCGTTTGAAAGACAAGTATTTGAAGATGGTGTGCCCCTATATTGAGCAGAACAAGCCGGAAGCCTTGCTCACCTGCCTTTCCGAGGCAGCCCGCGAGTTCGACCGGATTGTTGCCGACAAGCAGGTGCCCAGTGTCGGGATCGTTGGGGAAATCTATCTGAAGTTCAATCCATTTGCCCAAAAGAATGTCAGCGAATGGTTGGTGAGCCGCCAGATAGAGGTTATTCCACCTTTGTTGAGCGATTTCTTCATTCAGGGGTTTGTCAATTACGAGGTCAAGCAGAATACCGGGATGTGCCGGAAGCGGGTTCCGAATATGCTGGTCCATTGGTTGCACGGTTGGCTTTGGAAGCGGATTGAGAAATTCAACCGGATAGGAGAGGCATTCCGCTATTTCAAACCTTTCCGTCCGATTTACGAAGAGTCTGACGAAGCCTCCAAGGTGATTTCCCTGAATGCCCAGTTCGGGGAAGGCTGGCTGCTGCCGGGCGAGATTCTTTCGTTGGCGCGGCAGGGAGTGGACCATGTCATCAGCTTGCAGCCCTTCGGGTGCATTGCCAATCATATCGTTTCGAAAGGAGTGGAAAAACGTATCAAAGAGTTGTATCCCGACATGCACATCCTCTCGCTCGATTTCGATAGCGGGGTGAGCGACGTAAACGTCATGAATCGCTTGTTGTTGTTTGCCGACAGCCTGAAGTAAGCCGCTTCAAACGGGAAAAATGATTTTTAACGCGATTGCCTTAGGGGTAGGCCCATACTTAAAAACAATTTTCTTACATTTGCCCTTCAAATAAAAAAGAAACAGGTTAGAACGTGAAGAGAATGAAGAAGCTGCTTCTGTTATTGATCATTCAGGCATTGTCCGTTTCGCTTTTTGCTCAGATTAATACGGACCGGGTGATGTCTATCGGGCGCAATGCCCTCTATTTCGAAGATTATGTCTTATCTATCCAATATTTCAATCAGGTTATTAAATCAAAACCTTGGCTGGCCGAGCCTTATTTTTACCGGGCAGTGGCTAAAATCAGTCTGGACGATTTCAAGGGGGCGGAAGATGATTGCACGGCCTGCCTCGAACGGAATCCTTTCCTTGCCCAGGCTTATTATGCCCGGGGTATCGCCCGCCAGAGCCAGGAGAATTACGACGGGGCGATAGCCGATTATACGAAGGGCCTGGAGTTCCGGCAGGAAGACCGGCAGATGATGGTCAACCGGGCGGTGGCCTATATCCAGAAAAAAGATTACAAAGGGGCGGAAGCGGCTTTTGAAGAGTTGATGAAGGCTCATCCGCGTTATTCGATGAGTTATCTTTCGCGCGGGGCCATGTACCTGGAAGAGGGGGATACGACCAAGGCTTTGGCCGATTACAACAAGGCGATAGGCATGGATCCTTATTATGCGCCCGCCTATGGCAACCGGGCAATCCTCTATTACCAGATGCACCAGTTGGATAGCGCCTTGGTTGATCTGAATGAAGCAATCCACCTCGATCCGCGCGAGAGCGGCTATTTCATCAACCGCGGTTTGGTGCGTTACCAGCAGAACAACCTCCGCGGGGCGATGGCGGACTACGACCAGGTGGTGAGCATGGATCGCGACAACCTGATTGCGCGTTTCAACCGCGGTCTGCTCCGTTTCCAGGTGGGCGACAACAACCGCGCAATCGAAGATTTTGATGTGGTCATCTCCTTGGAGCCGGACAACTATATGGCTTATTACAACCGGGCGTTGCTGCGCTATGAAACCGGCGATTATCCCGGCTCGGTGGCCGATTTCGACGTGGTGCTCGATGAATATCCCAATTTCCTTCCCGGTTATTACAGCCGTGGCGAGGCGAAGAAGAAAATGAATGACATCGCCGGGGCGGAAAAGGATTTCTGGACTGCCTATAATAAGGAACAGCAGATGAAGAAAGACCGGGCGGCGGGCAAACTGACGGCTTCGGCAGACGATGATACGGCTTCGCAAGAGACCGGGGATAGCCAGGAGGAGAATACGCGTGAGCAGTCCGACCGGAACATCAGCAAGTTCAACCGTCTGGTGGTCTATGACAAGGAAGAAGAAAGAAAGAGCAAATACCAGAGCGAAGTCCGTGGCCGTGTGCAGGATAAAAATGTCCGGGTGGATATCGAGCCGCAATTTATCCTGACATACTACGAACAGCCCGACCCCGTGAAGAAATTGGTTTATTACGACAAAACCGTCGAGGATTACAATTCGCGGATGGTCTTGAAACGCAAGCTGATTATCACCAACCAGGAGGCGGCCCTCACGGAAGACCAGGTGGCGGAACATTTTGCTTCCATCAATGAGTATTCGGCATATATCGCGGCCCATCCGGATGCCGTGGATGCCTATTTCGGCCGGGCATTGGACTATATGCTGGTTCAGGATTTCGACGAAGCGCTGAAGGATTTCGACCGTGTGCTGGAACTGGACCCCGATTTCGTGATGGCTTATTTCAACCGCGCCGTGGTCCGTTACAAGCAGTTGGAATACGAGCTTTCGCAGGAACAACCCGACTATAACGAAGATTTGAACCTCTCGAATGCGACCATCAATTTGCGCACCGGAAAGACGCAGGGTCTGAATACGGGCAAGCTCTCCACCAACGACCCGGCTTCGGCGCGGCTGAAGGATACGCGCAGGGCTTACGAGTATGAGATGGTGACGCGCGACTATGATATTGTCATCCAGAAGGCTCCGGATTTTGTCTTTGCCTATTTCAACCGGGGCAACTTGCGTTGTGCCCAGCGTGATTTCCGGGCGGCTATCCAGGACTACTCGACGGCTATCGAACACGACCCGGAATTTGCCGATGCGTATTTCAACCGTGGCCTGGCACGCCTTTCCTTGGGCGACGCCCGCAATGGTATTGCCGATTTGAGCAAGGCCGGGGAATTGGGTATTATCAATGCCTATAGCATCATCAAGCGGATGACGAGCCGTTGATTCTTCCTCGTGTCGCTAGCTTCCGCGAAATTGTTTGAGGGAATTTCCATGCGTCGCCAGCTTCCGCGAAATTGTTTGAAGGAATTTCCATGCGTCGCCAGCTTCTGCGAAATTGTTTGAGGGAATTTCCATGCGTCGCCAGCTTCTGCGAAATTGCTTGAAGGAATTTCCATGCGTCGCCAGCTTCCGCGAAATTGTTTGAAGGAATTTCCTCGTGTCGCCAGCTTCCGCGAAATTGTTTGAAGGAATTTCCTCGTGTCGCCAGCTTCCGCGAAATTGTTTGAGGGAATTTCCTCGCGTCACCAGCTTCCGCAAAATTGAATATATACACAGAAAACAATATGTACCGCCGCACCTTTATGTTTTCTCTGACTTATCGCTTCAACGCTTCTCCGAAACGTTATAAGGGAAGTAACGCGAGTGATGAGATGTACAGATTGTAACGTCAAAGCGGGGCGCAAAGCCCCCATGAAACCTACGATTTCTTTCTGTTAAAGATATGGATTTGTCCGGATGTCGCTGAGGAATGGAAATAAAAAAGAGGAGGGCAGCAGCCCCCCTCTTGAATCGTATGCTTCAATCACGCCAATGGCAACCTTTCATTTACCTTTCCACTCCCTTTCCGGAAGTGTGTTTCCCCGGGCTGGTTAACGGATGCCCGGGGTTTAGGTAAAAATGATTTAGGTTGCAACTTTAATTGGCTGATTCAAATTGTTTCAGGAAACGGATATCGTTTTCTGAGAACATTCGTAAGTCTTTTACCTGGTATTTCAGGTTGGTGATGCGTTCGATACCCATGCCCAAGGCATAGCCCGTATAGACTTTGCTATCGATACCGCAATTTTCGAGTACGTTCGGGTCAACCATGCCGCAACCTAAGATTTCCACCCAGCCGGTATGCTTGCAGAACGCGCAACCCTTGCCACCGCAAAGGTTGCAGGAAATATCCATTTCAGCTGAAGGCTCAGTGAACGGGAAATAAGACGGGCGGAGACGAATCTTCGTGTCGGCACCGAACATCTCTTTGGCGAAGAACAGCAACGCTTGCTTCAAGTCGGCAAACGATACGTTCTTATCTACATACAAGCCTTCTACCTGATGGAAGAAACAATGGGCGCGGTAGGAAATCGCTTCGTTGCGGTAAACGCGGCCCGGGCAAATGATGCGGATCGGCGGTTGCTGCTTTTCCATCACGCGGGTCTGGACAGACGAGGTATGCGTGCGGAGCAATACGTCGGGACTATGCTGGATAAAGAATGTATCCTGCATGTCGCGGGCCGGATGGTCTTCCGCAAAGTTCAGCGAAGAGAACACATGCCAATCGTCTTCGATTTCCGGTCCTTCAGCGATGCTGAAGCCCAAGCGTCCGAAAATGTCGCAAATTTCTTTTTTGACGATGGAGAGCGGGTGGCGTGTACCCAGTTGGATCGGATAGGCCGTGCGGGTCAGGTCGATTTCATCGTTCGAGGTCTGGGCGTTCTCAAAGCTTTCTTTCAGTTCGTTTATCTTTTGTTGGGCGGTTTCCTTCAGTTTGTTCAGGTACATGCCCACTTCGCGTTTCTGTTCGGCCGGTACGTTGCGGAAGTCGTTCATCAACATAGAGATTTCCCCTTTCTTGCTGAGGTACTTGATGCGCAAAGCTTCCAGTTCTCCGGCATTTGCAGCCTGCATATTCTCTACTTCCTGGAGTAGTGCTTTTATTTTATCGATCATTTCTTAATCTGTATGTTTTTGTATTCAACGGACAAAGGTAGTTTATTATTTTTAATAAGCAACGTGTATATTGAGGAATTTTATGAAATTTGCGGCCCTCCGCGTCCGGCGGCAATCCGGAAAGTGTCCAATTTTTTGACACCACTGTCCAATTTTTTGACACTTCGCCGTTTTTCTTAAAATGCGAAGTTGTTGGTTTATATCAGTTTATCTGTTATGGCATGATAATTGTATGAAATTAGGCAAAGAATATAAAAACAGAAAGCAATGAATCCGATTATTCGAAATTTTTGGTCGATATTCCGTCGTTTTTCCTTGGCGATGACGCTGAATGTCGTGGGCATGGCGATCGCTTTCGCCGCTTTTATGATTATTATGATGCAATGGCTGTACGATATTCGCTTTGATGCGGCCACCCCGCATGGCGACCGTATCTTCCGCGTCGAGTCGGTAGTCGAAGGGATGGGAGAGACTCCGATCACCTCGCGCCCCGCCGCCAAACTCTTTGTCCAGTCCTCGCCGCATATCGAGGCCAGTTGCCTGATGTTCGCGCAAGAAATACCGCTTTTCGTCAAGGTTTCAGACGGCCAGTCCGAGTCTTATTATAAGGAAAGCAGCCTTCCCGTCACGCCGGACATCACCCGCGTCTTCGATTTCGAGATGCTCGAAGGCAATCCCGGTGCGCTGGAAGTCGAAAACCAGCTGCTGATACCCGAAAGCCTCGCCCGCAAATGGTTTGGCCGCGAATCCGCCCTCGGCAAGCGTGTCGAGGCAGATGGCCTCTGGCTTTTCCGCGATGACAAGGCCTATCAGGTCGGTGGCGTCTATCGCGACTTCCCGCGCAACAGCACATTGCAGAACGTGATCTATGTTTCGGCGGGAGACTATACGGAAGGTTCGTGGCAAGAATGCAATTTCTCTTTTTTCGTTCGGCTCGACGATCCGTCGGTAGCTTCGGGCCTTGTTGAGGGCTTCGAGCAATATGTCCGGCAGATGCAGCTGAATATGGACGAAAGCATGACCCAGTTCAAGCAACTTCACGCCTTGTCCGAGTTGCATTGGGTTCAGGGATTGTTCTTCGATAGTGTTCCGAAGGCCAACCGGCAGACTTCCTACCTGATATTTACCATTGCCTGGGTAATTATCCTGATTGCCGCCATCAACTTCACCAATTTCAGCACCGCGCTGGCTCCCGTAAGAATCCGGAGCATCAATACGCAACGCATCCTGGGCAGCACGGTGGGATATTTGCGCGGATTGCTTTCCCTGGAAACTACGTTGCTCTCCTTCTTTGCCTTTTTGCTCTCCATCCTGCTGATCTCTCTGGCAAAAAGCTTCGGAATCGGGGAGCTGCTGACTACCGACCTCTCGTTTTCCGCCTATACCGGCCTGCTTTTGGGCACCGGCTTCCTTTCGCTGGCCCTGGGCGCCCTCGCGGGATTGTATCCGGCCTATTACATGACCTCGTTCCAGCCCGCTTTTGCCCTGAAAGGCTCGTTCGGCCTGTCGGCAGCGGGCCGCCGGTTGCGTGCCATCCTGATGGGTGTCCAATATGTGGCTGCCTTCACCCTGATTATCGCCGCCTTGTTCATGTTGCTGCAAAGCCGCTATACGCACACCTTGTCGTTGGGTTATGACAAGGATGCCCTGCTGGTCTCCGACCTCAGTCCGAAGGCAAAAGGCTCCCTTCCGGTTCTCTCCAACCGTTTGAAAGGCGTTGCCGGGGTGGAAGAGGTCTCGTTTGCGAACCGTGTCCTTTCGGGAGGGGACAATTTCCCGCACTGGGGCCGTGAATTCCAGGGAAAGATGATTGAATTCAATGTGCTGATCTCCACCGAAGATGTTTTAAAGACCTTGGGCATCCGTCCTTCGGATGGCAAAGACTTTAGCCAGGGCGACGTCAGGGCAACGTCGGGTCGCATCATCATCAACCAGACCGCCGCCGACCTCTACGGCCTCCGCGTGGGGGATGTCGTTACGGAGCTGGAAGTCGTCGGGATTGTTCCGGACATTAAATTCGCCACCCTCCGCCAGGGCATCTCTCCGATGGCCTTCTTCACCGGCAAGTATCCCGACTTTGCCGATACCTATGAATATGCCTATATCCGCGTGAAGGCAGGAAGCGATTTATATGCCGTCCGCCAGCAGGTGCAAGACGCCTTGCAGCAGTTTGACGACACCTACGCCTTCAACGTCCGCTTCTTCGACCAGGTACTCGACAACGCCTACCAGAGCGAACAAAAACTGACGACGCTCATCGTCTTGTTCAGCTTCCTTGCCGTCTTCATCTCCATCGTCGGCGTGTTCGGACTGGTGGTTTTCGATAGCGAATACCGGCGCAAGGAGGTAGGCATCCGCAAGGTGATGGGCGCGACCACGGCAAGCATCCTGGTGATGTACAACAAGACGTACCTGCGTCTCGTCGGCTTGTGCTTCGTGCTGGCGGCTCCGTTGGCCTGATTCGGCGTGCATCGCTGGTTGGAAGGATTCACGTATCGGACCCCCATGTACGGTTGGGTCTATCTCGTCGCCCTGGCGGGGGTCGGCCTGGTTACCATCGCCACCGTTACCTACCAGAACTGGCGCGTCGCCAATTCCAATCCGGTGGATATTTTGAAAACAGAGTGATTTCCCCCCCGGGAAAGACCTTATGGACTGAAATAAGAAACAAGAAAAGAATAGATTTACATAAAAAATAAACGGTTATGATTAAGATTGAGAATTTAAGCAAGTTCTTCCGTACGGAGGAAGTCGAAACGATTGCCTTGAACAAGATATCACTTGAGGTAAACGACGGCGAGTTCGTCGCCATCATGGGTCCTTCGGGGTGCGGCAAATCCACGCTCCTGAACATCCTCGGGCTGCTCGATAACCCCTCGGAAGGCAACTATTACCTGGGCAACCAGGAAGTCGGCCACCTGAAAGAGAAGGAACGTACCCAGGTGCGGAAAGGAAACATCGGCTTCGTGTTCCAGAGTTTCAACCTGATAGACGAACTGAACGTCTTCGAGAACGTCGAGCTGCCGCTTACCTACCTCGGGGTGAAGCCTTCCGAGCGCAAAGCCCGCGTCTCCGCCATCCTGAAGCGCATGAGCATGGGGCACCGCGCCGGGCATTTCCCCCAGCAGCTCTCGGGCGGACAACAGCAGCGCGTCGCCATCGCCCGTGCCGTGGTTTCGAATCCGAAGATTATCCTCGCCGACGAGCCGACCGGTAACCTCGATTCGAAGAACGGCGCGGAGGTGATGCAGATGCTCCGCGAGCTGAACAACGAGGGAACAACGGTGGTGATGGTTACCCACTCGCGACACGACGCCAGTTTCGCCGGGCGCATCATCAATCTCTTCGACGGACAGATTGTCTCTTCGGTAAACGAGTTTATTTAAGAGCTTGGAAAGGTTCATGCAAATTTGCGGGAAGGAATTTAAGAGCTTGGAAAGGTTCATGCAAATTTGCGGGAAGGAATTTAAGAGCTTGGAAAGGTTCATGCAAATTTGCGGAAGGAATTTCAAAGCTTGGACAGGTCCATGCAAATTTGCGGAAGGAATTTAAGAGCTTGGACAGGTCCATGCAAATTTGCGGAAGGAATTTCAAGCTTTAAACAGGTCCATGCAAATTTGCAGGAAAGAATTTCAAGCTTTAAACAGGTCCATGCAAAAAAAGAAAGAGCGATTCTTCATTAAACACAATAGGCGCGCGTCCGGCGGGCCGGGAGGTTGGCCGGGCGCCATTCAATCAAAAGTAAAAGAACGATGAAAGTTATATTACGAAATTTTCTGGTATTATTCCGCCGTTTCCGGGTGGCCATGACCCTCAACGTGCTGGGATTTTCGGTGGCCTTTGCCACGTTCATGGTCATTTTGATGCAATGGGAATACGACATGACCTTCGACCGCGATACGCCCAATGCCGGGCGCATCTTCCGGCTCGATTTCCAGCAAGACGGCAAGACTCAGGCCATTATCTCCCGTCCGGTTGCCGAACGCCTGGCCGCTTCTTCGCCGCATATCGAGAACATGGCTCTCATGAATTCTTTCGGGGGCCTGGCGTATTTCACGATTGACGACGGCAAGGGCGGGCGGCATGCCTACCGTGAGACGGTAAACTCCGTTACCCCTTCGTTTGTCGAGATTTTCGATTTTAAGATGCGCGAGGGCTCGCGGGAGGCTATTAACGATTTGAACCAGATGCTGATTCCGGCAAGCCTGGCCCGCAAGATTTTCGGCGACGAGCCGGCGGTGGGAAAACGCTTGGAAACGGACTACAGGCAGTTCATCGAGAACGGAGTCTATTATGTCGGGGGCGTATATGAGGATTTTCCCCGCAACTCGTCGGTTCCGAACCATATTTATTGTACTCTTGGCGATGAAAAGATGTGGGATTGGGGCAGTTGGAATTATAATTTCTACCTCTTGCTCGACGATCCGAAGTCGGTCGGGGAGCTTCCATCGGCGATGGTGGAGATTTTCAAGCCCTTGAAAGATCTCTTGGGCGAGCTGGAGGAAGAAAACCTGGTGATCACCCCGCTGCAGGAGTTGCATTTCCGGACCGGCATCCTTTACGACAATACGCCGAAGGCCGAGCGGACGACCGTCTTCCTGCTTTTCTCCATTGCATGGGTGATTTTGCTGATTGCCGCCATCAACTTCACCAATTTCAGCACCGCGCTGGCTCCCGTCCGGATGCGTTGCATCAATACGCAACGCGTGTTGGGTTGTTCGGTCGGCGAGATGCGTCGTGCGTTGGTGGGCGAGGCGGTCGTGGTTTCTTTTTCGGCCTTTTTGCTCTCGTTGCTATGGCTCTACCTGTTCGGGCAGAGTAGTTTGGCTTCGTTGGTGAATGTTTCCGTCGCCATCCGGGGACATGTCAGGTTGATTCTGCTGACCGGAGGCGTAGCCGTGGGCGTCGGCATCCTGGCGGGACTTTACCCGGCTTATTACATCACGTCTTTCCAGCCCGCGCTGGTACTCAAAGGGTCGTTCGGGCTTTCCCCGGCGGGGCGCAGACTTCGCTCGGTGTTGTTGGGCTTCCAGTTCGTCGCTTCTTTTGCCTTGATTATCGGTTCGCTCTTCATGTTCTTGCAAAACCGGTATGCCCGCACGGCGTCGATGGGCTTCGACCAGGACGCGCTGGTGATTGCGGATATGAATGACAAGACACGCGGCTCGGTCGAGGCGGTGCGGAGTGCGTTGACGGCCATCCCCGGCGTGGAGGGCGTGACGTTCTCCATGCAGTTGCTTTCCGGCGGCGATGATTATATGAGGTGGGGACGTAAATACAAGGACGACGGGATTAATTTTATCGCCTTCCCGGTGGAATATACCTTCCTTCGGACGGTCGGCATCCCGGTAGAGGAGGGGCGCGACTTCCTGCTCTCGGACTTGCCCCCGAAAGGGCAATCGGACGGCCCCTATATTATGAACCGGACGGCGGCGGAGCAATATGGCATCCAGGTCGGCGACCGGGTGGATGGCATGCCGGTGGTAGGCATCGCCTCCGACGTTCACTTTGCCTCGTTCCGGAAGGATATTGGCCCGATGGCTTTCGTCGTCAGCGATGGAGATATGTATGCTTATCAATATTTATATGTAAAGCTCCGGCCCGGGACCGATGCCTTTGCAGCCCGCGAACAGATCGGGGATGTTCTTCGCTCGTTCGACCCGGATTATCCCTTCAACCTGCGTTTCTACGACGCGGTGCTGGAAAGCCTCTACCAGTCCGAGCAGAGTTTAGGGACGCTGATCTTCTTGTTCAGCCTGCTTGCGGTCTTCATTTCCATTGTGGGGGTTTTCGGCCTGGTGGTTTTCGATAGCGAATACAAACGGAAGGAAATCGGCATCCGGAAAGTGATGGGCGCAACCACGGGAGAGATCCTGCTGATGTTCAACCGGGCTTATTTCAGGATGCTGGTGGTTTGCTTCGTCATCGCGGCGCCCCTCGCCTGGTATGGCGTGCATGAATGGTTGCAGAATTTTGCCTACAAGACGCCGATGCACCTTTGGGTCTATGCCGCGGCGTTCGGTCTGGTTGCGGTGATTACCCTCCTTACGGTGACGTACCAGAACTGGCGAGCCGCGAATGCCAACCCGGTGGAGAGCATCAAGACGGAATGATTTTTTAAGAACCCCCTGCCCGGATTGGTTTGGAAACCGGGGCAGGGGAATTTTCTTCCTGTAAGTTTTCCGTTGGTTTGTCTGACAAATTGAAAGTAATCACCGCGAATAAGGGCGTTTTTAGGCGGTATTGAAGGAAATCTAACTTTCAAATTGATATTTGAAAGAAAAAATAGAGGCGAAACCTTAAATTTTTGGAAAATAAGTGTGGATTTAGGAATCTTTTTCTATATATTTGCCATATCGGAAAAGAAAAAGAAGAAAGAGTGGCAGGAAAACGGGTATTAACCGCTCGTTTTCGGAATCTGGCAAATGCGCTGGTCTTCTCCTATCGGATAATTAGAGTGTTATTTTAATATAGAGTGTTTATATACTAATATCATGATTCTATGAATAAGTTTTTACTACTTGCAGGTGCCGTTGCGATGGTCAGCCAATCGCTAATGGCCCAGGAACGAACGATTACGGGAGTCGTCGTTTCTGCAGAAGACGGCTTACCCATGACGGGGGTAGCGATTATCGACAAAACGACAAACAATGGTGTTACAACCGACCTCGACGGTAAATTTACCATTCAGGTTTCTTCTAAAACTCACACCTTAAATGTTTCTTACTTAGGTTACAAAGCAGTTGATGCGCGTATCCAGGGTTCGACCATGCGCATCGAGATGGAACCCGACCTCGTTGCACTTGATGAGGTAATGGTCGTAGCCTACGGGACAGGGAAAAAATCTTCTTTTACCGGTTCGGCTACGGTGGTGAAGAGCGATGCGTTGGAAAAAATCAAAACGTCTAACGTTTCCCAGGCCTTACAGGGACAAACCAGCGGTATCCAGGTTATCAACTCAAGCGGCGAGCCGGGCGAAGACGCCAAGATTATGATTCGAGGTATCGGCTCCATGAATGCTTCCAGCGACCCGCTGTATGTGGTAGACGGTGCGGCTTATGACGGGTACATCAACGCTATCAACCCCGCCGACATCGAATCGATGACCATCTTGAAAGATGCGTCGGCAACCGCCCTCTACGGTTCCCGTGCCGCCAACGGCGTGGTGATGATTACCACGAAGAGAGGAGCCAGCGAGAAAGGCCAGATCAACTTCAGTTCGTCTTGGGGATGGTCGAGCCTGGCGGTGGACCTCCCTCGCGTCCTGACACCTGATGAGTTCTCCGTCTTAACCTGGCAAGCTTTATATAATGGATATTTGGACAACGGATATGGCCAGGGCGATGCAGCCCAATATGCTTCCTCGTATCTGATTGGCCAGTGGGGTTGCAATCCTTACAATGTGGATATGCCCGTGGGCCTCGACGGTAGGATGAATCCCGACGCGGAATTGCTCTACTGGGGCGATTGGCGAGGCGCATTGATGAAGTCCCGCCTCCGCCAGGAGTATAATGTGGATTTTTCGGGTAAGTCCAACAAAGCGGACTACTATGTTTCCGGCGGGTACCTGAACGACAAGGGTGTGTTCAACATTTCAGAGTTCGAGCGGTTCACCGCCCGCGTGAACGTGAACTATGAAGTAAACAAATGGTTGAAGGTCGGCATGAACGCCAGCATGGCGCACAGCGTCCGCGAAGGTTCTTCTTCGGACCAGACCGTCTGGATGCTCCGCACGATGCCTTCCGTCTTCCCGATTTATGAATGGGATCCTGCAACCAACGCCTACCGCCGCGACGAGAACGGTAACCTCGTATATGACTATGGTGAATACCGCACCTCGTGGAGTGCACAAAATACGGTGGCGGACAATATCTACAACAAGTATCCTTACACCACAGACAACGCGTCGGCACGTACCTACTTCGAAATTACTTTCCTGCCGGGCTTGAAGTGGCGCACGAACTTCAATTTTGACTACTATCTCTACAGCTACGACGGCTACACGAACAGTGAATACGGTTATGCGGCCGGCTACGGAGGTGAGGCCTACAAGCAAAACGACAAGAACTTCTCCTGGACGCTGAACAACCTCTTGACGTACGAGAAGACCATTGGCGACCACTCGTTCAACATCCTGGTGGGACAGGAAGCCTACTATCGCCAGTTCAAGCGCCTGCAAGCTGCCAAGCGGGGACTTCCCTTCTTCGGCATCACGGAGATTGGAGCCGCCTCGACCATGAGCTCCATGGAT
>CALVFH010000058.1 GCA_944326775.1 uncultured Parabacteroides sp. | reverse complement strand
AAGCTTTTCGGAAATCAGAATACGAGCGTATTCTAACCTCCGAGGGTCGTCCCGGACCAGAATACGCTCGTATTCTACCCTCCGAGGGCCCTCCCGGACCAGAATACGCTCGTATTCTAACCTCCGAGGGTCGTCCCGGACCAGAATACGCTCGTATTCTAACCTCCGAGGGTCGTCCTGGACCAGAATACGCTCGTATTCTACTCTCCGAGGGTCGTCCCAGATCAGAATACGCTCGTATTCTAACCTCCGAAGCCCTTCGGAGACCAAATATCGCGGTATGGAACCCTCCGAAGGCCTTCGGAGACCAGAATATCACGGTATGGAACTCTCCGAAGCCCTTCGGAGACCAGAATATCGCGGTATGGAACTCTCCGAAGGCCTTCGGAGACCAGAATATCGCGGTATGGAACTCTCCGAAGCCCTTCAGAGACCGGAATACCGCGGTATTCAATAAATCAGCGAGTTTCCGGAGGCTTTCGGTCGCGGTCTCGAAATAATCGTTATCTTTGTGCGATTTTTTTACAAAAAGATGCAGCATTTCAACGGGAAATACCGTCTTGATAATTGACGAGCAGAACGCATATACGAAAGAAGAAGAACACGCTTGGTTGATGGAGGAACAAGAGCTGATAGAAGGATGCAGGAAAGCGAACCGGCTGGCTCAGAAAGAGCTTTACGACAAGTATGCCCGCAAGATGATGGGCGTTTGCCTGCGTTACGTCAGTGACTGGGAAACGGCCCGCGACCTTTTGCAGGATGGGTTTGTCAAGGTTTTCACCAATCTGGACACCTATTCGGGCAACGGCTCTTTCGAGGGGTGGATGCGCAAGATATTTGTCAACGGGGCGCTCGAGCATATCCGGAAAAGCGACGTCCTGCGCGAGGCTTCCGATTGGGACAGCGTGGGGGAACAGCCCGAAGCGGCTTCGGCGTCGGCCATATCGGAGCTTTCGGCCGCCGAGCTGATGAAGTTGGTCCAAACACTCCCGGCGGGCTTCCGGATGGTCTTCAACTTGTTTGCCGTAGAAGGATATTCGCATCGCGAAATCGCGGAGATGCTGCACATCACCGAGAGCACGTCGCGTTCGCAGTATGTGCGGGCCCGCCAATTGTTGCAGAAGAAAGTAAAAGAATTGTTTTGAGGAGCAGAAAGAGATCATGGACAGGAAAGACAGGGATAATATAGACGATTTGTTTCGTGACCGCTTGTATGATTTCGAAACGGATATCGACCCGAAGAGTTGGGAGGCGATTGCCGGGCGTTTGCCTGAAGCCGGGCGGTCGGTTCCTTTGCGCCGGACTTTCCGTTACTGGGCGGCAGCGGCTGCGGTCTTCTTGCTGGCTGTTTCGACAGGGATTTACTTCCTGACGAGCCGTCCCCGCTCCGTGGAGCAGGTGCCTGTGGCGGTTGTTGCGCCGGAATCTGCTTCTGGAGATGTGCCGGTTGCCGCAGGGGAACCGGAGGGCGAGGTTGCCGGGGAGGCACCGGTTGTGGCCGGGGCGCGTCCGGTGGTTCTTCCGGTGCGGATGCTGGCGTTGGCCGATCCCGTCTCCCTTCCGGAGGAGGAAGAGGCGGTTTTGTCGGCTGCTTCCCTGCCCGACGAACCGGAACAGCCCCGTGGGGAGGTCGCCCGCGAGGTTTACAGGCCGGCGGAACCCCGGACGGAGGTCGGCGAAGCGCGTTCCCGCAAATGGGGCTTCGGTATGGGAGCCGGCGGATTCTCCGTGGGGTCGAACAATCTGATTCAGGGCTCGGTCTTGAAGAATTCGAAGGTTGACGAAGACCAGCTGGATATGTTCAACGCGGCTTCGAACAGCCTCTATTCCACGAATACGCCCAAAACCAACGTCCGGCATAAGACGCCGGTGTCGTTTTCGCTGGGCGTAAGCCGTTTCCTGACCGACCGCTGGTCTTTGCAGACGGGATTGTCGTATTCTTACTTGGTCTCGGAATGGGAGATGAACGGCATCTACCGCGGAGCCACGAAACAGAAGCTGCACTTCCTGGGGATACCGCTCTCCGTCGCGTATAAGATCGTGGAGTGGAACCGCTTCCAGGTTTATGCCGCCGCCGGAGCGATGGCCGAGGTAAACCTGACCGGCATCACGGAGACAACGCTCTATTCCGGCTCGGAAAAGCTGGGCAGCGTGAAGGACCGGATCCGGATGGACGAATGGTATTGGTCGGTCAATGCGCGGGCAGGTGTCAGCTATCCGCTCTTGCGGTTCCTCAGCGCATTTGCCGAAGTGGGCGCCAGCTATTATTTCGATAACGGTAGTGACATAGAAACGATACATTCCGACAAGCCCTTCAATGTCAGCTTCAACGTGGGGTTGCGCCTGGGCTTGTAGGAAGGAAAGAAGAAATAGGAGATATTATTAATTAAACATAACGCAAAAGAATGAAAAAGTTTGGATTTTGTGCTGCCGCCCTTTGTTCGGCGGTAGTTATGCTGACTTCTTGCCTGGGTGAATCTCAAAATAGCCAGCAGATTAGTTTTGTTCCGGGTATCATAGAGACTTCCGGCTCCATATCGACGGGTTCTCATGCCTTGGTCAATGTCGGAGACCTTCGCCTTTACGCGCCTATCCTGGACAACCAGAATCTGCAGGTAGGAGATTGTGTGATTACAAGTTTTGAAGTGGATTACAGCTCTGACGAGAACGCCAACGCCGGAGCATTGGGCTATTATAACGCCAATATCACGCAGTGCGACAAGGTGGATAAGTTCAATATTGAGTCGCTGACCTTACCCGATGATACGTTGGCCCTTCTCCCGAACGAAAAGCCGATTGACGCAGCGGTGAACACGCTCTATATGCAGTCTTATCTGAAAGGCTATCAGTTCTTGTGGTCGAATATTACCATGCAGGATGATGAGGCGGTAATGTGGCACATCTATGCTGACATGCACAACTTGGAGCCTATTGCAGAGGAAAACGGCATCAATACGTATGCGATGTTCCTCCGTGCCGTACAGACTCGTGAACCTGCCGACGATGATGAGCAGCGTGTGTTGGCTTGTAATGCCTATTACACGAAAAATTTTATGGATGCCATCAACGGTAAGGAGAAGAACGAAGGGAATAATAGCTTCTACGTCCGGATCTATTATGTGAAGAGTATTGATAGCGAAACGCAGACTCCGGTTTGGGATTATGATACAATCGCTAGTCCGGTTGTTTCGGAGTAATGTCTTTTTGAGATAATCTGAGGGTGTGTCAAAATGAATTATTTGAGATTCGTTTTGACACACCTTTTTTGTTTATTCTTCTTTAAATACGCCCTCGCGGGGTAATTGTTTGTCCAGATTGGCTACGCCTAAAGCGACTATCGCGGTTACGATAGCGGTGTGTTCTTGATATTCGGGGATATTCTTGGTATAGAGGTCGCGTTCGGTGTGCCAGATCTCTCCATAACTGAAATTATAGCCTTTGATATCTTTGGTCGTGAAGGTATAGGTCGGAACGCCTTCTACGGCAAATACTTCAGCATCGACGCCGCCCGGAGTTGTCGGACGTTCGCGAGGAGGACATACGGAAACTTCAAATGGGAAGTCGGGATTAATATCTTTTATCGGCTCGCAAATCTTGACGAAATCGTCGTACATGGCTTGGGAAACGCGGATGCCTACGGGAGGTTCCGGCCCGCCGTCGCGATTGAACATGTTCGATATTTTCGGTAATTGTTCCGGATGCGTTTTGCAGTACGCCTTGGCGCCCAAAAGGCCAAACTCTTCGCCGGCAAAGGCAATGAATAAGATGGTACGTTTGGGCTTTGCACCGGACTGGGCAATGAGGCGGGCGGCTTCCATCATGGGGCCGATTCCTGTGCCGCAGTCAATTCCCCCCGTAGCGGAGTCGAAAGAATCCAAATGACCTGAAATGATGACGTATTCATCGGGGTATTTGGTTCCGCGGATAGAGGCTACAACGTTGTGATAAGGAATCGGACCAAGTTTGAAATGGTTTCGAATATCGAATTCGAGGAGGAAATCTTCACGACGTTCGCGTACCATTTGAGCGATGATGTCGAACTGGTGTTCGTCAAGCTTGATGTCAGGAACTTCAGGTACATTGTCGAAAGTCATGGAGTCGATCATTTTCCGATCGTATAAAGCCCGGATGGGAACAGAAGAGGACTGAATAAATCCCAGTACGCCGGCATCGACCATTTCCTGATAGAATAAAGCCGGAAATTCTTTCAGAGGGATCATCTCGTTTTTTTCGTCATTTTCCCAGTTGCGTCTCCTCAGTTCTGCATTTCTTTTGGCAATCTCGTCATTTTCTTTTTTGATAGCCTGCCTTGTAGAGTCTCCTGTGGCAGAACGGTCTATCGGCCAGCCGGTGTTTTGACCGCTGATTAGTACCCATGCTCCATGGAGTCGATTTTTCATGGCATCGAATTCTTCTTGAGTTTTAGGTTCAAAGAGAACATGTCCGCGTTGTACTCCTTTCGTACCTGATGTATAAGATGGGGTTGCGAAATGGAGGGTCATTCCATGGTCATGGCTGAGTAATTTCCCGAACCATGGTCCTCGATTGAAGCCAACTCCAAGAGTTCCGGCTTCTTCAAGTTTGACATCTAGTCCCCATTTCTGATATTCACGGACCATCCAAGCTGCTGCATTTTCATAGGCATCCGAACCAATTGGACGACCTCCAAAACGGTTGGTCAGAATATCTAGATGTTCCATGGTCCGATTATCAGTTTTCCCAATTTCAATGATTTTCTTTATGGCGGCATTCTGTGCCTCTGTGATTGGGAGAGAGAGTGCAAAAATAGCCGCTACCAATAGATAGATTTTTTTCATTTAAGCAGATTTTATGTAAGATTTCTGCAAATGAAAAGAAAAAGATGGGAAAATGCAAATTTTAAAAGGATTTAAGCTGCATTTAAACTGAATCAGTTTCCAATTCTTCCTGTAGCATTGTTGCGACAAACTAAAGCCGCTACCGGGATGGAGAGGACGATACCATAGAATACGTTGTTAAAGATGCCTTGTATGGCCATATGAATAGGTGTCAGCTGCATTTCATTGACCGCTTTCAATACCTCGTCGTTGGCTTTCATTTCTTTTAGAAGCATTTGCGTTTGCATTAATGTATTTGATAGCAAGGAAGGATCTGCTATGTAGCGATAAAATACGTAATGCAATAGAGAAACTATCAAAGCAGCAAAGAAATAAATTAAGACACCGAATTGCCATGCATGAAGAAAACCTATGTGACCACCGATATCTGCACGATATTGTTTGGTTAGCGTATAGGCTACGAAAGGAACAGCTAAAGACATACCCCAGTAAATAATGGAGAAGAAGGAATTGGAAGTGCCAAGGATGAAAAACAGATATTTAACTACCCAGAATACACCCAGGCTAAAACCATAGCGCATTGCGCTGGAAAGTAATAAGCTTCTTGTTTCACTCATGAATAAAAAATGAAGAATAAAAAATGAAGAACTAAGAATTTGGTGATAACCATTAATTCTTCATTCCTCACTCTTAATTCTTCATTGCTTGTTGAGCCTCTTGTCGGATTCGAACCAACGACCCCGAGATTACAAATCACGTGCTCTGGCCAACTGAGCTAAAGAGGCAGGTGGGTAAGCTTACTACATCGCGCCGCTACAACCAAGTACCCTTGCTGCGGTCAAGCCCTGGGGGATTCCGAGGGAGCATGCCGTGTAGGACTTACCCGGCTGCAAAGGTAGGTATTCTTTTTTACTCTGCAAGCATTTGGCTGTAATAGTTTGCTTTTTTTGTTTTAATCATTTATTTCTGAAAAAGATAGTATGTGGTTAAAAATTGTTCAGGGTAATGAAGGTGTAGTAGAGAGGGGTTATCTTTTGTAGAAAAGGGGAAATATTTTTCCTCCGGAATTGAACTTATGTTTTGGTGTATAGACTATGGACGAATGTTCTTTCAAGCTGTTCTGTTAGGCATACGGAAAAGAAGAAACCTGTGCTAAAATAAGCATAATACAATATTTTTTCTTACTTTTGCCACGTATTATACAAAATAACATCATAATGAATCTATTAGAACTGAGCGAACAAGAGATTATAAGACGCAATAGTATGGAACAATTGCGTCAGATGGGTATAGACCCTTATCCCGCTGCGGAATATAAGACAGACGCATATTCTAAAGAGATAAAAGAATCTTTCCGCGACGATGCTGAACCTCGCCAGGTATCGATTGCTGGTCGTATTATGAGCCGCCGTATCATGGGTAAAGCTTCTTTTATGGAACTACAAGATTCGGAAGGAAGAATTCAGGTGTATATTTCTCGTGATGATATTTGTCCGGGAGAAAATAAAGACCTTTATAATATAGTATTTAAAAAGTTATTGGACATTGGTGATTTTGTGGGAATCCGGGGATTCGTATTCCGTACGCAAATGGGAGAGATTTCTGTACATGCCCAAGAATTGACCGTGCTGTCTAAGTCGTTGCGTCCGTTGCCTATCGTGAAATATAAGGATGGAGTGGCTTATGATGGTTTTAATGATCCGGAATTACGTTATCGTCAGCGTTATGTGGATTTGGTTGTTAATGCGGGTGTGAAAGATATTTTCATCAAGAGAACCAAGGTGTTTAATTCAATGCGCGACTTTTTTAATAAACATGGTTATCTTGAAGTAGAAACACCTATTCTTCAGTCTATACCAGGAGGAGCTGCTGCCCGTCCATTCATTACTCATCATAATGCACTTGATATCCCTTTGTATTTGCGTATAGCGGATGAACTATATCTGAAACGTTTGATAGTTGGAGGTTTTGAGGGTGTGTATGAGTTTTCCAAAAATTTCCGTAATGAGGGAATGGATCGTACACATAATCCGGAATTTACTTGTATGGAAATTTATGTTTCCTACAAGGATTATAACTGGATGATGAATTTTACAGAGCAGATGCTTGAAAAGATATGTATGGACGTTAATGGTACGACAGATGTGAAGGTGGGTGATAATCTTATCAGTTTCAAAGCTCCGTTCAAACGTATCACTATGCTTGATTCTATTAAGGAATTTACAGGTTATGATTTGACTGATATGGATGAGGATCAGATTCGTCATGTTTGTAAGGAACTGAAAATGGAAATTGATGATACAATGGGTAAAGGAAAGCTGATTGATGAAATTTTTGGAGAATTCTGTGAAGGACATTATATTCAGCCGACTTTTATTACGGATTACCCGATTGAAATGTCTCCGTTGACCAAGAAACATCGTCATAATCCAAAACTTACTGAACGTTTTGAGTTGATGGTGAATGGAAAAGAATTGGCTAATGCTTATTCTGAATTGAACGATCCGATTGATCAATATGAACGTTTCCAAGAGCAACTGCGTCTCTCGGAAAAGGGTGATGATGAGGCCATGTTCATTGATCAAGATTTTATCCGTGCTCTTGAATATGGCATGCCGCCGACTTCCGGTATGGGTATCGGTATGGATCGTTTGGTGATGTTAATGACAGGACAGACTACTATCCAAGAAGTTTTGTTCTTCCCGCAGATGCGTCCTGAAAAGACGGTCAAAAAGGATTCTGTTGAAAAGTATGAAGCATTGGGTATAGGTAAAGAATGGGTTCCTGTTTTGCAGAAAGCGGGTTACATTACGGTTGAAACCTTGAAGGATGCAAATCCCAACAAAGTACGTCAGGAGCTTTGCGAAATCAATAAGAAATATAAGCTGGAATTGCCCAACCCGGTGGCGGAAGAAGTCGCGGCGTGGATTGCTAACACAGCTAAATAATAAATTTTTCGTGATGAATTTGCCAGGAAAAATTGCAATAATGGGAGGTGGTAGTTGGGCTACTGCCTTAGCCAAAATTGTACTTTCTACCCAAGATCGTATAAATTGGTATATGCGCCGTCCTGACCAGATTGAAGAATTTAAACAGTATGGCCATAATCCCAGCTATCTTTCTTCTGTAAAATTCGAACTTGATAGGGTTTCTTTTTATTCAGATATCAATCAGGCAATAGAAGATTCTGATACGCTGATTTTTGCGACCCCTTCGCCTTTCCTGAAACAACATCTGAGAAAGGTGACGACCTCAATGGAAGACAAATTTATCATCTCGGCTATCAAGGGTATCGTTCCCGACGAAAATATGCTGATTACGGATTATTTTACAGAGTATTATCATGTTCCGTCCACGCATATTGCTGTTATTGGTGGGCCTTGTCATGCGGAAGAAATCGCCCTTGAGCGGTTGTCTTATATTACGTTGGGTTGTCCTGATATCAACAATGCGAAGGCTATCTCTCAGGTTTTTAAAAATCAGTATCTTAAGAATTATTGTTGCCAGGATGTGATGGGAATTGAGTATGCTTCAGTTCTCAAAAATGTTTATGCTATTGTAGCAGGTATCTGTCATGGCATGAAGTATGGTGATAATTTCCTTGCCGTCTTTATTTGTAATGCTATTGAGGAAATGCGTAATTTCTTGAATGCTGTACATGGCTTGGAGCGCGATATCACTGACTCGGTTTATCTGGGTGATTTGCTGGTTACGGCATATTCGCGTTTCAGTAGAAACCGAACATTCGGCACGATGATTGGTAAAGGATATTCTGTTAAGACAGCACAGATAGAAATGGAGATGATTGCCGAAGGGTATTACGGTACCAAATGCATCTACGAAGTCAACGAAGAACGGTATAAGGTGGATATGCCGATCCTTAACGCGCTTTATGCGATTCTTTATGAGCGTAAATCTCCAACTACCGTTATCCGTCAGTTGACAGAAACATTTAAATAAAAGCAAAAAGTAACAACTTTAAAATGCACATATTTATGAAAAACATTAGTTTGAATATCAGTAAAGTTTTGAGCTTTATTTCACAAGAGCAGATTAATGCTCAGGAAGCCAAAGCCAATGAGTGTATCGCGACTCTCCATAAGGGGAATGGCGCCGGTAACGATTTTTTAGGATGGTTGCATCTCCCGTCATCGATTACCGATGAACACTTGACCGATATTGAGAATACAGCTAAGGTGCTTCGCGAAAAATGTGAAGTTGTGGTGGCAGTAGGTATTGGTGGTAGCTATCTGGGAACTAAAGCTGTTGTTGAAGCTCTTAACAATAGCTTCGACTGGCTGCATACAGACCGTAAGAATCCGGTTCTTCTTTATGCAGGGAACAATATTGGCGAGGATTATCTTTATGAGTTGAGTGAAATTCTGAAAGGAAAACAATTTGGTATTATCAATATTTCTAAATCGGGAACGACTACTGAACCGGCGTTGGCTTTCCGTATCCTTAAGAAGCAGTTGGAAGATGCTGTAGGAAAGGAAGAAGCCCGTCAGCGTATAGTCGCTATTACAGATGCCCACAAGGGTGCGCTCCGTTCGTTGGCAGATCAGGAAGGTTATAAAACATTTATAATTCCGGATAATGTAGGCGGACGTTTCTCTGTGCTTACTCCGGTAGGGCTGCTGCCGATTGCTGTGGCCGGATTCAACATCCGTGAGTTGGTGGCTGGCGCTGCTTTTATGGAAAAGGCTACCGATGTCTCTGTCCCGTTCTCAGAGAACATGGCTGCTATTTATGCGGCTACCCGCAATGAGCTTTATAAATCAGGCAAGAAGATAGAAATACTTTGTAATTTCAATCCGAAATTGCATTATATTGCTGAATGGTGGAAACAGCTTTATGGCGAAAGTGAAGGTAAGGACCATAAGGGTATTTTCCCGGCTTCTGTTGATTTGACGACAGATTTGCATTCCATGGGGCAATGGATTCAGGATGGTGAACGCAGCATTTTTGAAACGGTTATCTCGGTAGAGAAGCCGGAGCATGAGATGATTGTCCCGACGGATGTCGATAATTTGGATGGCCTTAATTTCTTGGCAGGTAAACATGTCGATGAGGTAAACAAGATGGCTGAGCTGGGTACGCAGTTGGCTCATGTGGATGGCGGTGTGCCTAACCTGAAGATAACCATGCCGGAAGTTACTCCGTACTATATCGGTCAGCTGTTCTACTTCTTCGAGAAGGCTTGTGGCATCAGTGGCTATATGCTGGGTGTCAATCCGTTTAACCAGCCGGGTGTGGAAGCATACAAGAAGAATATGTTTGCATTGCTGAATAAGCCGGGCTATGAAAAGGAATCTGAAGCTATAAAGGCAAAGCTTTAAAGCGGTTTGATTAATAAATATATTTTGATTCTCTCATGAGCGTGGGAAGTTTTTTGCTTCTCACGCTCTTATTTTATATACTTCTGAAGTGGATCAAAAGCCTCATGCAGGCTGCATAGCCCTTCTGAAGTGAATCAAAAGCTTCATGCAGGCTGCATGGCCCTTCTGAAGTGGATCAAAAGCTTCATGCAGGCTGCATGGCCCTTCTGAAGTGGATCAAAAGCTTCATGCAAGCTGCATGGGCCTTTTGAAGTAGATCAAAAGCTTCATGCAAGCTGCATGGGCCTTCTGAACTACTTCAAAGGCTTTCCTGCTAACGGCGACGCTGTGGAATCGCTTTCTTGAAAAAGAGAGCTTGCTGAATAAGGTATAGTTCAGAGAAAAAACGTACTTTTGTACTTGTAGATTATTAAAAAACAAAATTAAAACATGGATATTTCGGTTGTTATTCCATTATATAATGAGGCCGAGTCGCTTCCGGAATTGTATGATTGGATTGTGCGAGTGATGACGGCTAATAATTTTACGTACGAAATCATTTTTGTTGACGATGGGAGTACCGATGGCTCGTGGCAGATCATTGAGGGTTTGAGGGCTCATTCTGAATATGTTCATGGCATTAAGTTTCGTCGTAATTACGGGAAATCGCCGGCATTGCATTGTGGATTTAAGAAAGCACAAGGGAATGTGGTCATTACGATGGATGCAGACCTGCAAGACAGTCCGGATGAAATACCGGAACTTTATCGGATGATAACGGTGGACGGGTACGATTTGGTTTCCGGGTGGAAGAAGAAACGTTATGATCCGCTTTCGAAGACGATACCGACCAAACTGTTCAATGCTACGGCTCGTAAAATTTCGGGAATCCACAATCTGCATGACTTCAATTGCGGGTTGAAAGCCTATAAAAATGTGGTTATCAAGAATATAGAAATTTATAATGATATGCATCGCTATATCCCTTATCTGGCAAAGATTGCAGGGTTTGGAAAGATAGGGGAAAAGGTGGTGCATCACCAGGCTCGAAAATATGGGAAAACAAAGTTTGGTTTGAGCCGTTTTTTTAATGGCTACCTCGACTTGATTACCCTTTGGTTTACCAGTACATTCGGAAAGAAGCCGATGCACTTTTTCGGATTCTTGGGTACCTTGGTGTTTTTTATTGGTTTTATTTCCTTGTTGGTTGTCTTAGGGATGAAATTTGCTTCAATTATGGATGGCAATTTGCGTCCGTTGGTGACCAGCTCTCCTTATTTTTATGTGTCGTTGGCATCGATGATTATCGGAACTCAATTGTTTCTGGCAGGTTTTATCGGGGAACTGATTTCTCGTAATTCGCCTAACCGGAATAATTATAAAATAGAAACTGAATTATGAATTTTCTGGAATTAGCAAAGAAACGGTGTTCTGTCCGGCAATATGCGGATACACCGGTTGAAAAAGAAAAGCTGGATTATGTTTTCGAGGCGGTGCGTATGGCTCCGTCTGCGGTCAATTTCCAGCCTTGGAAATTTTTGATTGTTACTACGGACGATGGTTTGAAAAAGGTTCAGTCTTGTTACGGACGCGATTGGATTAAGACAGCCCCGATTTGTATGATTGCTTGTTCGGACCATCGTGCTTCGTGGAAACGGGGTAGCGATGGGAAAGACCATGCGGATATAGATATTGCTATTGCGGTAGAGCATCTCTGTTTGGCTGCGGCCGAGCAAGGGCTGGGTACTTGTTGGGTATGCAATTTCGATACGGTTCGCTGTCGTGAACTTTTTCAGATTCCAGACTATTTGGAACCGGCCGTAATGATTCCGATGGGTTATCCGGCATCTGCATCAATTTTTGAAGAAAATAACAAGAAGCGGAAAGAACTGAATGAAATCATTCAGCAATATTGAATGCTGAATGCATAATTTGTAATTCATAACTGATTAGTTGTGTCATTGTTTGAAATCATCTTAATAGCCATCGGTTTGTCGATGGATAGTCTTGCTGTATCGGTTACTGGTGGTGTGGTGTTGAAGCGTTGTACGGCAGGTAATATCGTAAAGATAGGAACGGTGATGGCTTTGTTTCAGGCCGGAATGACAATTGCCGGTTATTTTTGCGGATTGGGCTTTCGCCGGCTTATCGAATCGTTCGACCACTGGATAGCGTTCTTCCTTTTGCTCTATTTGGGTGGGAAAATGATTTACGATAGTTTGCAGAAGAAAGATGAAGATGAGAAAATCAACCTTCTTTGCACCAAGACGCTTTGCGGTTTGGCCGTGGCGACCAGTATTGATGCTTTGGCCGTGGGAATATCGTTGGCTATCCTGAAGACTCCGCTGGGTACGTTGGCTTTTATTGTAGCGATCGTTACTTTTTTATTTTCCACTTCAGGAGTTTATTTCGGTCATAAAATTGGTGAGCGGATAGACTTGAAACTCGATCTTATCGGTGGATTGATTCTGATTGGAATCGGTTGTAAAATTCTTATTGAGCATTTATTTTTGGCTTGAAGTTAAATTAATTTATAGTACACAAGATGAAAAAGCAAGTAAAGAGAACAATAAAGGTAGTTGCCATTTCCCTGCTATCTTTGGTATTACTTGTAGCAGCAGCTATTACCTTCGTTATTCATGTTGTGTTTACGCCAGAAAAACTGACGCCTGTTGTTTTGCGAGTAGCCAACCAGACTCTCGATGCTAAGTTGGATATGAAAAGCGTTGAGTTGACTTTTTTCTCGACTTTTCCTCGTTTTGGATTGAAACTCATTGATGGGACATTGGTTTCGAAAGCCATCAATGATACTCTTTGGCAAAAGACTGATTCATTGCTTTCGTTCAAAAAATGTGTGGTGGTCGTCAATCCGATTGATTATCTGGAGAAGCAGAAAATCAGCTTGCACTATGTGGCTTTAGATACGATCACGGCCTACGCTCATGTGAATAAAGAAGGAAAGGCTAACTGGGAAATTGTGAAAACGGATACTTCCACCGTAACGGAAACGGCCGATACTTCAAAAATGAAGATTGAGGCTATTAATATCCGCAATGTTTATGTGCGTCATGCTAATTTGACTTTTGATGACCGGGCTACGCAGTTGTATGCTGATTTGCAGGATGCAAATTTACATTTGAGAGCTTCGTTGCAGCGTGATCGTACGTTGCTTTCTTTGGATTTTGATAATCGCAACCTGATTTTTTGGCAGGAGGGGAATCTTTTGGCTCGTCGAATCCGGACAAAATTTAGTACAAAGTTGGGTTTGAATCGTGCTACTCGGACATTGACTTTGAAAGATGCCCAGTTGGTTGTCAATGGTACGGAATTGGATTTGGAAGGTACTGTACGGGGTGATTCTGTCCAGCAGGCTTTGGATATGGATTTGCGTTATGGCCTTCATGCCCCATCGCTTGCCCGAATCCTTCGGATGATTCCGGAGAGTGTTGTAAAGAGGGGGGATGTTCGGGCAAAAGGTTCTGTTAAGGTTGAAGGAACACTGAAAGGCTTGTATGGAAAAGAACAGATGCCGGTAGCTACGCTGAAAGTACAAATAGATAGTGCTTCGGCCCAATATGCCGGTCTTCCTTATGGTATTGATAATTTTACGGCCGACTTTTATGGTGTGCTCGATTTGATGAAACATCAACCGTCGTATGCCGATTTGAAAATCTTACATTTTGAAGGAGCTCATACGGATATTTTGGCGGACGCTAAAATAGAAGATTTGTTGGGTGACCCGGATATTACCTTGAATACGAAATCGACAGTCGATTTGACGGCTTTGGCACAGACGTTTCCTCTTCAGCCGGGAGTTTCCATTGAAGGGAAACTGGACGCTGATCTTCGCCTCCGTTGTCGTCTTTCAACTATCAAGAAGCGTGATTTGGGACGTTTGAAGATCGGTGGAAAGTTAGATATGTATGAAATGGCTTTGCGCGATTCTGCACATCAGTTTGACTTTACGGGTGACGCCTCGTTGGCTTTTATTGGAAAGGACTGGCTGGCGGCTCGTGCAGAGGTTCGTAAGTTGAAATTGACTTCTCCTCGCCTGAACGCTGTTTTGGAAAAAGGTACAGCCGTGGTTAAGTCAACGAATCCGCAGGATACTACTCGCATTGCTCGGATGGATTGTAATATTGAGCTGAATCGTTTGCAAGCATCTTTGGGAGATTCTCTCAAAGTGTTCAGTATGGTAACCAAGGGTATGGTGAATTTGCAGCCGGGGGATCGTAATCCGGCTAAACCTAAAATCGGACTTTCGTTAGAAACGGATACGTTTTTCTGTAAGATGGGAGATATCCGTGTCGGGATGGATAAGGCGGGCTTTGGGGTGACTGCTGAGAAACTTCGCGATTCTCTTTGGATTCCTAAGGGTATTGTCGGTTTTCGATTCTTGAAGCTTCGCGTTCCGCAAATGGCTTTGCCTATTTATATGAACAAGACTTCGGTGACGGTGGGTGACCGCAAGATTACTCTCCGGAATGCGACGATGCGTATCGGTCGTTCCGATTTGACGGCCAGCGGTGCGGTGCATGATTTGTACGGTGCCATGAAACGGGGGAAAGTTCTTCGGGCCAATCTGGAGCTTACATCCAATAACTTGAATTGCAACCAGCTTATTCGTGCAATGTCGTTCCCTGAGGATACCGTAAATATCGAGACGGAAACAGCGACAGAAGATACAACGGCTACGGATATGCGTTTATTTGTGATCCCGAAGAATATCGATTTCGAATTGCAGACCAATCTGAAGCGCGTGCGTTACGGGAAGATGCTTTTTGAGAATGTATTGGGAGCCGTAGATATCCGGAACCAGGCCGTCCATCTGAAAAACCTCAGTATGGTTGGATTGGGTGCTCAGATGAAGACCGTGATGGTTTACCAGGCTTCGCGTCCGGAAACGGGGTATGTTGGTTTCGATTTCCGTTTGCATAATGTGAACATCGGGAAGTTGATTGATTTCATCCCTTCGCTGGATACGATAGTTCCGATGTTGCGTTCCTTTGAGGGAGTGGTCGATTTTGATGTAGCGGCGGAAACTCGCTTAGACTCTTGTCTGAACATCCGGATTCCTTCCTTGCGTGCAGCCATGCATGTTAAGGGGGATAGTCTTGTGCTGATGGATGGCGAGACGTTTGCGGAAATTTCTAAAATGCTTTTGTTCAAGAATAAAAAGCGGAATATGTTCGACCACATTGAGGCAAATATCACAGTCCAGGACGGGAATGTTACGATTTATCCTTTCTTGGTAGAGATTGACCGCTATCAGGCTGCTGTAGGAGGTACGCAGGGACTGGATATGAACTTCGATTACCACATCTCCGTCTTGAAATCGCCTATCCCGCTTGTCAAGTTGGGTATCAATATCACTGGAAACTTAGATGACATGAAGATTCGCTTGGGCAAAGCGAAGTATAAGGATGCGGTTACTCCGGTAGCCATCCGCGCCGTCGATAGCACGCGGATCAACATGGGTGAACAGATCGTGAATGATTTCCGGCGGGTTATGCAGCGTTCGGCGCAATAAGTTTTTGCATCGAAAATGCCGCTTTTGGGAAAGCTCCAGGCTCTTCCGAAAGCGGCATTTGTTTTTGTGGCTCTTGGGAAACGGTTATTTTCCTCCGGCAGGCAGATGTTCCAGCCAATATTTGGCCATGCTCATGCGCAGATGCAGAGTCGTGCCCGGCCGTTCGTAGATGCCGTGGCTACGCATCGGATAGCTGAGCTGGCTGAACATTTTCCCATGCTCGACAAGTTTGTTGACCAGCAGCTCGCAGTTCTGGTAGTGGACATTATCGTCTCCGGTACCATGAATGAGCAGAAGATTCCCCTTCAGACCCTCCACGTAGGTGATGGGAGAGCCTTTGCGGTAGCCATCCGGGTTTTCCTGGGGGGTATTCATATAGCGTTCCTGATAAATCGTGTCGTAAGTGCGCTGGTCGGCTACGAAAGCAATCGCAATACCGGTGTGGAAGACCTCCGGATAGCGGAACATGCAGTTCAGCGTCTGGCTTCCGCCTCCGCTCCAGCCGGTGATACCAATCCGAGAGGCATCGATAAACGCATATTGCCGTGCCAAGTCTTGAATACCGCGTGCTTGGTCTTGCGAAGCGAAGGTTCCCACCTCTCCATAGATGCATTTACGCCATTCGCGTCCGCGGGGGCAGTTGGCACCCCGGTTGTCGATGCTGACGACGATATACCCTTGGTTGGCCATATATTGGTTCCACAAGTCTCCGCCTGCCCAGACATCCTGGACCGTCGAGCTGGCAGGTTCTCCATATACTTCGATGATGACCGGATACTTTTTCGACGGGTCGAAGTCCTTCGGTTTGATCATGTAGGCATCCAGCGTCAGGTCGCCGCTCTTCGTCTTTACAAATTCCTTGGGTTGCAATCCTAATGCCTGATACTGCGCTTTGGCTTCCGCATTATCTTCGATGACGCGCACCGATTTATGCTTCGGGAAAGACACCATGTCGATAACCGGGGGCGTCACGGCATTGCTGTAGGTATGGACGGCCCACCGTCCGGTCGGCGACATGTTGTAACGGTGTTGTCCGGCCTGGTCCATCGGGCTTAGGCGGGTCACTTCGCCATTGCCGAAGAGTTTGGCGCTGTAGAGGTAGCGCTGCGTGTAGTTGTCGGGCGAAGCGATGAAGTAGGTAATCCCTTTCTCCACATCGGTACCGACATGCTGGATGTAGTCGAAGTCGCCCTGGGTGATGGGGACAATCTCCTGCCCGTCGCGGCTCACTCGATAGAGGTGGCGCCATCCGCTGCGTTCGCTTTCCCAGGTAAAATACTGGTTGTCTTTAAGCCAGATGATGTTGTCGTTCGTATCCAGCCATGCGGCATCCTGATCGGTGAAGATGTTCTTCGGCTCAGACTCGCCGAGGGCTACAATCCACACTTTGTTGGTATTTTGCTGGCGGTTCATCTGCTGGATGAACAGTTCGTTGCTCTCCGGAATGAAGTCCATGCGCGGAATGTAGTTGTTGCGCGGGTCGCCGGGGATGTTCACCCACGTCGTGCTCCCTCCGTCGGCCGGAACATAGCCTACCTTCACGGCCGAATTGGTGGTGCCGGCCTTCGGATAGGGGAAATGAAGAATCGTCGGGTAGAGCGAGTCCACATTATTGATGATGTCGAACACTCCCGTTCCTTCCGTATCGCTCTGCCAGTAAGCGATGTATCTCCCGTCGGGGCTCCAGCGGAAACCATCGCGGCAGCTGAACTCCTCTTCATATACCCAGTCGAACGTACCGTTGACGATGGTCTCCGAACCGTCGCTGGTGAGTTGCCGAATGTTGCCCGAAGCCACCTCTTCCACGTAGATGTTGTTCTCAGAGACATAGGCCACCCGCGTTCCGTCGGGCGAGAACTTGGCAAACATCAGGCTCGCCTCGGGACGCCCTTTGCCCAGTTGCCGAAGCGCGCCGGTCTCCCGGTCGAGCACCCAGTAGTCTCCCCGCGTGTCGTAGCGCCATACGCGGCGGGTATTGTTATAGATGAGCACTTTTTTGTTGTCGGCGCTCCATGTGATGCTGCGCACCCCGATCGGTTTCCCCGTTTCCCGGTCGATCAGCATCGACGAGGGGATGATGACTTCCCGCGCGTCGTCTTTGGCACGATAGGCAACCACGTCGGTCCCGCCCGTCTCGTTGTTCTTCTCCAGCCGGCTGTAGCGTTCGCCGTCGTTGAGCCAGTTCATCGCGCCTATGGATTTCGTCGTAATCACCTTGCCCGCCACGATTTCCTCGAGCGACAAGTCTTGCGCCATTGCTGCGCCGCCGATGCACTGGGCAAGGGCAACGCCAATCAAGAGTTTTTTTAACTTCATGGTATAAAATCGTTTTATTAGATGTTCAAAATCGGGTAAAAGTACAAATATTAAATGAAGAATGGGGTATCGGCAGCGAAGATTTTCCCTGCCGACGGGCCTGGTGTTGGAAGATTAGCGGATAATTCGCATCTTTGCCGCCGTATTTTATCTGTTTAACTTCATGATTCATTAGCGTATGTTACAGACAACAACCAGCACCCTCGAAGGGAAGCGTATCGTAGAGTATTACGGCATCGTGTCGGGCGAAACCATCATCGGCGCGAATATTTTCAGAGATTTTTTTGCCAGCATCCGCGACATCGTAGGCGGCCGCTCGGGTTCGTACGAGAAAGTTTTGCGCGAAGCGAAAGTCACCGCCTTGCGGGAGATGGAAATCGAGGCGGAGCGCCTTGGCGCGAACGCGATCATCGGCGTGGACCTGGATTATGAGACGGTCGGCGAATCGATGTTGATGGTGACGGCTGCCGGGACGGCTGTCCGCGTGGAGTAGGCAGGCGCCGGAAAGTTGCCAACAGCTTTTGGCAACCCGTTGAGGGTCGTCAAAACCCTGCCAACAGCTATTGGCAACCCGTTGAGGGTCGTCAAAACCCTGCCAACAGCTATTGGCAACCCATTGAGGGTCGTCAAAACCCTGCCAACAGCTATTGG
>CALVFH010000057.1 GCA_944326775.1 uncultured Parabacteroides sp. | reverse complement strand
GGCCGAGAATGGAAGTCGGGCGGTAAAGCGGAAGAAGCGCAGTCGCGTTTTGGCAAGAGGGTTATTTCGTAATTCAAAATTAGTTGCTACTTTTGTGGGGTAGTTAAAAACAAACAATTAGATATGGGCATTTTTAGTTTTTTCAGCAAAGACAAGAAAGAAAACTTAGACAAAGGCTTGTCTAAAACCAAAGAAAATGTGTTTACCAAGATCACCCGGGCCATTGCCGGTAAAAGCAAGGTTGACGACGAAGTGCTTGATAACCTGGAGGAAGTTTTGATAACCTCGGATGTGGGTGTGGAAACAACGCTGAAAATCATTGACCGTATCGAAAAACGGGTGGCGCGCGATAAATACGTGACGACCTCGGAGCTGACGGCTTTGCTCCGCGAGGAGATAGCCAGCCTCCTGACGGAAAACAATACGGTGGATGGCGACGGTTTCACGTTGCCGGAAGACAAGAAGCCTTACGTGATTATGGTGGTCGGCGTGAATGGCGTGGGAAAAACGACGACGATCGGCAAACTTGCCTACCAGTTCAAGAAAGCGGGGAAAAGCGTTTATCTGGGGGCTGCTGATACGTTCCGTGCGGCTGCCGTAGAACAATTGGTTATTTGGGGCGAGCGAGTTGGCGTGCCTGTGATCAAGCAGAAAATGGGCTCCGATCCGGCTTCAGTGGCTTTCGATACGCTTAGTTCGGCCAAAGCTAATAATGCAGACGTGGTAATTATCGATACGGCCGGCCGTCTGCATAATAAGATTAATCTGATGAACGAGCTGACGAAGATTAAAAATGTGATGAAGAAGGTGATTCCGGACGCGCCGCACGAGATTTTACTGGTGCTCGACGGCTCGACCGGACAGAATGCTTTCGAGCAGGCCAAGCAATTTACGGCAGCTACGGAGGTGAATGCCTTGGCGGTGACGAAGCTCGACGGTACGGCGAAGGGCGGTGTCGTGATCGGGATTTCAGACCAGTTTAAAATTCCCGTGAAATATATCGGTTTGGGAGAAGGCATAGAAGACTTGCAGGTTTTCCGGAAAAGAGAGTTCGTCAATTCGTTGTTTGGTGAATAAAAAAGACAACCCCAAATAGTTATGCGTAAAAACAAAGTGGATATTGTCACGCTGGGATGCTCGAAGAATTTGGTGGATTCGGAACAGTTGATGAAGCAGTTCGCCGCAAATGGCTATAAAGTGGAGCACGATCCGCATACGGTCAACGGCGAAATTGTCGTCGTGAATACTTGTGGATTTATCGGCGATGCTCAGGAGGAATCGATCAATATGATTCTGGAATTGGGCGAAGCCAAAAGGCGTGGGAAAATAGGCAAGCTTTTCGTGATGGGTTGTCTCTCGGAACGATTTATGAACGATCTGGTTCAGGAGCTTCCCGAAGTAGATAAATTCTATGGTAAATTCAACTGGAAGGAATTAATCTCGGACTTGGGCAAACCGTATCATGAGGAATTGGCTCATGAACGTATTTTGACAACTCCTGCCCATTATGCTTACTTGAAAATCGGGGAAGGATGTAACCGCACGTGTTCGTATTGTTCGATACCGCTGATTACGGGTCCGTATCAATCGCGACCGATGGAAGACTTGGAGCGCGAAGTCCGTGCATTGGTGGGACAAGGCGTGAAGGAGTTTCAGCTGATTGCGCAGGACTTGACCTATTATGGGGTGGATTTGTATAAAAAGATGATGCTTCCGGAATTGGTAGAACGGTTGTCGGACATTCCGGGCGTAAGATGGCTTCGCTTGCACTATGGTTATCCGACGCATTTCCCGATGGATTTGTTGCGGGTGATGCGTGAACGGGAAAATGTTTGTAAATATATGGACATTGCCTTGCAGCATATCAGCGATAAGATGTTGCAACTGATGCGACGGAATATTACGAAAGCTCAGACGTATGAGCTGTTGGAACGGATGCGTGAGGAGGTGCCTGGTATCCATCTGCGTACGACCCTGATGGTAGGCCATCCCGGCGAGACTGACGAAGATTTCTCCGAATTATTGGATTTTGTGAAGAAAGCTCGTTTCGAAAGAATGGGCGCTTTTGCTTACAGCCATGAGACGGGGACTTATGCTTATCAGCATTATTCGGATGATATTCCGGAAGAAGTGAAACAGGAGCGTTTGGATAGCCTGATGCGTATTCAGGAACGTATCTCGACTGAAATCAATGAAAGTAAGATTGGAAAGACATTCCAAGTGATTCTGGACCGGGAAGAAGATGATTTCCTGGTCGGCAGGACGGAATATGATTCTCCGGAAGTGGATCCGGAAGTGCTGATCAAGAAAGACGAAAGGGCAGAACATGTAGCTATTGGCGATTTCTGTCAGGTTAAGATATCGGATGCACAACCTTTTGAATTGTATGGAGAGGTAGTAGGCGCATGAATCATAAAGAATTAGTATCGGAATTGGCAGGACGTACGGGTTGGACTCCGGAAGACATAGAAGATATGTTGTCGGCGTTAGGAACGGAGATAGGTTCTTGTTTGGTCGAAAACGATACGGTTTATTTGCAAGGATTAGGACAATTTGAAACGAAGAAGATAACCGAACGGATAGAAGTTGATTCTTCTAATGGAAAGCGCTATTTGATTCCTCCCAAGTTAGTTCCACTGTTCAAACCGGAAGAAATTAAGAAATAAAAAATGAACAATCGTGTAACGAAGAAAGAACTGGCTACAAGGATTGCGATTCATACGGGACGCGATAAAGGAAGCGTTGAGCAATTTTTGCAGGCATTTTCGGCTTTGGTAGCCGAGGCTTTGCATACGGGGCAGGAAGTGGAAGTTAAGGGATTGGGCGTATTTAAGCCCGATGCGAAAAAGGAAGAAGGTTCGGTTTTTGAAGCGGATTCAGATTTTAAAGATATTGTAAATAAGCCTTTTTCGTTCTTTGAAAAGACCGAATTGAATGAAGGAGTCTATTTCCCGGATTTGGAAGAGAAAGAGGAAAATACACAAGATGATGCGGAAATATCATCTGAGAAAAATATTCTGGAAGAAAAAACGGCCTCTGAATCGCCAATCTCTTCAGACGAGATGAATCAGGTATTGGAACCAGCAGTCCCCGCTTTGTCAGAAACGGTAGAATCCAATAAAGGAGAATCTAATTCTTCTGTAATGTGGAAAATAATGGTGTGTGTATTGGTTCTTGTTTGCATAAGTTCTGTTTGCTATTGGATATATTCTTCAAGTTCAAAAGTTCCACCAGAACCAGCCAACTTGGAGGTGGAAATTTCTCATGAATACGAAGGTGCTACTCAAGTAGCTGATACGGCTCGGCAACTATCGATTGATACGGAAAGATCAGTAACAGAATCGGAGGAGGCAGTTAAAGAAATTGGTCGGGATACTATTTCGAGAGGAGATATTCTTACAGCTATTGCTCTAAAATACTATGGACATAAGATATTTTGGGTTTATTTGTTTGATTATAATCAGGATGTAATCAAAGATCCCAACAATATTCCTATCGGTACAGAAATTCGTATTCCGGCTCCAGATGTATATAATATTGATGCCCATAACGCAGAATCGAGAAAGAAGGCAGCCTTGCGTCAAACAGAGATTCTTTCAAAAAAATAAGCAAACCGACTCTTTTTTAGGATAAGATAAAGAAAGAGCTGGTGAGAGTTAGAATTATTTAACGGCAAAAGTAAAAGAGACCGATTTAACATCTCTAATTTTGCGGAAAAAGAAAAATAAATCAGATAAAAACAAACATCTATGAGTCAGACAGTGGATATTCGTGAGTTGAATGAACGAATAGAAAGTAAAAGCTCATTTGTGAATATGATCACGATGGGTATGGATAAAGTAATTGTTGGACAGAAACATTTGGTTGAATCATTGCTGATTGGTTTGTTATCAGACGGACATATTCTGCTGGAAGGTGTTCCTGGTTTGGCAAAAACATTGGCAATTAAAACGCTGGCCTCATTGATTGATGCAAAATATAGTCGTATTCAGTTTACGCCGGACTTGTTGCCGGCAGACGTTATCGGTACGATGATTTATAGTCAGAAAAGCGAAGAATTCCAAGTAAAACAGGGACCCATCTTCGCTAATTTTGTGTTGGCCGATGAAATTAACCGTGCTCCTGCTAAGGTTCAAAGTGCTTTACTTGAAGCGATGCAGGAACGTCAGGTGACCATTGGTGAATCTACGTACAAGTTACCAGAACCGTTCTTGGTTATGGCTACTCAGAACCCGATAGAGCAGGAAGGAACATATCCGTTGCCTGAAGCCCAGGTGGACCGTTTTATGTTGAAAGTTATTATTTCTTATCCCAAAAAGGAGGAAGAAAAACAAATTATCCGTCAGAATATTTCTGGTGAAAAAGTTAACATTCAGCCAATTCTGACGAGAGAAGATATTATCGAGGCACGTAAGATTGTCCGTGAAGTTTATTTGGATGAAAAGATAGAACGTTACATTGTTGATATCGTTTTTGCTACTCGCTTCCCTCAGGAATATGGATTGCCTAATTTGGCTAATATGATTTCTTTCGGTTGTTCTCCACGTGCATCCATCAATTTGGCTTTGGCTGCAAGAGCCTATGCATTCATTAAGCGTAGGGGATTTGTTATTCCGGAAGATATTCGAGCTGTGTGTCATGATGTTTTACGACACCGTATTGGTTTGAGTTATGAAGCAGAGGCTAATAATTTGACAACGGAAGAAGTAGTAAGTGAAATATTGAACAAAGTAGAAGTTCCTTAATGAAAATGGAAACAAGCGAACTTTTAAAGAAAGTACGCCGGATAGAAATCAAAACCCGTGGACTTTCACGTAATATTTTTGCGGGACAATACCATTCGGCTTTCAAAGGACGTGGTATGGCATTTAGTGAAGTACGTGAATACCAGTATGGAGATGATATCCGAGACATTGACTGGAATGTTACAGCCCGTTATATACGCCCTTATGTGAAGGTATTCGAAGAAGAGCGTGAATTGACTGTGATGTTGCTTATCGATGTATCGGGAAGCCGTGATTTTGGTTCAATCAACGTGATGAAAAAAGAAATCATTACTGAGATTGCGGCAACATTAGCTTTCTCAGCTATCCAAAATAATGATAAGATAGGGGTTATTTTCTTTTCAGACAAAGTGGAAAAATTTATTCCGCCTCAAAAAGGGAAAAAGCATATCTTATACATTATCCGGGAGCTGATCGATTTTCAACCAGAAGATAAGCAGACAAATATTGCTCAGGTGTTGAAGTATTTGACTAATGCAATCAAAAAGCATTGTACGGCATTTTTAATTTCGGACTTCATTGATAAGGATGGTTTTAAGGATGCATTGACGGTAGCCAATCGAAAACATGATATGGTAGCTATCCAAGTTTATGACCAGCGGGAAACAGAACTCCCTTCTGTAGGTTTAATGAAAATAAAGGATGCAGAAACAGGATGTGAACAATGGATAGATAGCTCTTCAGGTCGTGTGCGTGAGGCTTATCATGAGTGGTGGTTGAAACGTCAGGCTAGGATGGATGATACATTCAAAAAATGCCGTGTAGATTCAGTTTCTATCCGTACGGAAGATGATTATGTAAAAGCGTTGATGACCTTGTTTGATAAACGAAACTAAGATGAATTGGAAGAAAAAGATATTAGGTCCTTTTTTGATAGCTTTTATTTGGGGAGTTGCAAACTCGGTTTTGGCTCAACAAACACTGCTTGATGTAAAGATTGATTCGGCTGCAATCTTAATAGGGGAACAAACGAAGTTACATCTTACATTGACTGCAGATCAAAATAAGAAAATTCATGTGCTTATTCCTGGTGATACTCTAATGCGAGGAGTAGAGGTACTTGAATGTTCGACACCAGACACAACATTGATTGAAAATAATCGAATGTTGGTCCGCCAGGATATATTAATCACTTCGTTTGATTCGTGTTTATATTTACTTCCACCGATTTTGGCTATTGATGGGCAAGATACAATTAGTTCGAATCAGGTAGCTTTGAAGGTTTCTACGATTCCGGTAGATGTGAATCAGCCTGAAAAGTTTGCTGATATCAAAAATATATGGAAGCCTCCTTTTGTATGGTCCGATTATTATCCTTGGATTATTGGCATTTTGTTGGTTGTAGTGGCGATGATTATAGCTTACTACGTTATCAAACGTATTCGAGAGCGGAAATCCTTGATTCCATTTACTCAACCTGAAAAGCCTAAGTTGCCTCCTTATGAACAAGCTATTAAAGAGTTAGATGAAATAAAGCAATTGAAACTTTGGCAACAGGGTAAGGAAAAAGAATATTTTACATCCATCACTGATACCTTACGTCGCTATTTAGTAGATCGTTTTGGAGTAAATGCAATGGAGAAAACTTCTGCAGAAATTTTGGATAGGGTAAAATCTGTAGATGAAATTGTTCCGGCATATGATAAATTGGAACAAGTATTGAAACTTGCTGATTATGTGAAGTTCGCTAAGTTTCGTCCACTTCCAGACGAAAATGATCTGAGTTTGATGAATGCCTATTTTTTTGTGAACCAGACGAAACCAGTAGTCCCTTCGTCTGAAGCAGAAAGTGAGGAAAAAGCGGTGGAGGCAGATAAAAAAACGAGTACAAACGAACTTAAAATGGTGAAAAAATAAGATGGTATTTGCGAATCCTACATATCTGTATTTATTGCTTTTGCTTGTCCCGATGATCGGGTGGTATATTTATAAATTGAGCAAGAGTCAAGCCAGTTTACAAGTTTCCTCTTCGGAAGCGTTTAATTTGCCAGGCGCAAAATCTTGGAAAATATATTTGCGCCATGTACCGTTTGTCTTGAGAATACTTGCGGTTACGTGTTTGATTTTTGTATTGGCACGTCCTCAGTCAACAAATAGTTGGCAAAACTCTTCTACTGAAGGTATTGATATTATAATGACAATGGATATTTCGACTAGTATGTTAGCAGAAGATTTGAAACCGAATCGTTTGGAAGCTTCGAAAGATGTAGCAGCATCGTTTATTAATGGTCGTCCAAATGATAATATAGGTTTAGTACTTTTTGCAGGAGAGAGTTTTACTCAGTGTCCATTGACAATAGATCATACGGTGTTGTTGAATCTTTTTAAAGATATTCAGCCAGGTATGATTCAAGATGGTACAGCTATTGGATTGGGTTTAGCTAATGCGGTAAGTCGTATAAAAGATAGTCAAGCTAAGTCGAAAGTTATTATTCTTTTGACGGATGGAGTGAATAATACAGGTGAAATAGCTCCGGTTACTGCAGCAGAAATTGCAAAAAGTTTTGGGGTTCGTGTTTATACTATTGGAGTAGGAACACAAGGGGAGGCCCCATATCCTATACCGACGGCTTTTGGTATTCAGTATCAAAATATTCCTGTTGAGATAGATGAAACTTCTTTGAAGCAAATTGCAACTCTTACAGGTGGACAATATTTCCGAGCTACTGATAATGATAGCCTTAAAGAAATTTATTCGGAAATTGATCAAATGGAGAAGACAAAAATCAATGTACAGGAATTCAGTAAAAAACAAGAGGAGTACAAAACTTGGGCTCTTTTAGTTTTTGTTTTATTATTGCTTGAACTTTTGTTGAGAAATACAGTATTGAAAACTATTCCATAAAATAAGGATATAAGAATATGTTTCGTTTTGCACATCCAGAGTTTTTATATTTGCTTTTTATCCTTCCGGCATTATTTGTTTTTTATATTTATGCGCGGATGTGGAGACGGAAAGCAATTAAGCGATATGGGAATCCGGCTTTGCTGGCTGAGTTGATGCCTGATGTTTCTTCCAAACGTCATCATTTGAAGTTTTGGTTATTGTTTGGTGCTATCGCAATGATTATTATTGTTATAAGTGGTCCGCAATTTGGTTCAAAATTGGAAACGGTGAAACGTCAAGGAATTGAGATTATGGTCTGTCTTGATGTATCGAACTCAATGCTTGCCGAGGATGTAACCCCTAATCGTTTAGAAAAAGCTAAACAAATGCTTGCCAAATTGACAGATGGATTGACGAATGATAAAGTAGGATTGATTGTTTTTGCTGGTGATGCTTTTACGCAACTCCCGATTACTTCAGATTATATTTCAGCAAAGATGTTTCTTTCGTCTATTAATCCTTCAATGGTATCTTCACAGGGAACGGCGATTGGATCTGCTATTAATTTAGCTATCCGTTCTTTTACTCCAAATGAAACTTCTGATAAAGCTATTATTTTGATTACTGATGGTGAGAACCATGAAGATGATGCTGTAGGAGCAGCCAAAACTGCTGCAGAAAAAGGCATCCATGTTAATATTGTAGGGATGGGCGATCCGAAGGGCGCTCCAATACCTATGGGAGAAAATAATAATTTCTTGAAAGACAACGCTGGTAATGTGGTTATAACTAAAATGAATGAGTTAATGTGTCAAGAGATAGCAGCGGCAGGAAATGGTATGTATGTCCGAGCCGATAATACGAATTCGGCGTTGAAAGCATTACAGAAAGAACTTGAAAAAATGAATAAAGTTGAACTTGATAGTAAGGTTTATTCTGAATATGATGAGCAATTTCAGTTTTTCGCTTGGATAGCTCTCTTTCTTTTGGTAGTTGATTTCTTCACACTTGATAGAAAGAATCGGATATTCAAAAAAATCAAATTGTTCTCTTAAAATGAAAAAAATGAAGCGTATTGAGAAAATAATTTGTATTGTTGTCTTTTTAATGGGAAGCAGTTCGTTGTTTGCCCAAAAAGCGGAACGTGAACATATTCGTTCAGGCAATGAATTATATGAATCAGAGAAATATACGGAATCTGAAATTGAATATAGGAAAGCACTTGAAGTAAATCCGCGTTCAATAGAAGGAACTTATAATTTAGGTAATTCTTTATACAAGCAAAAAAAATATCCTGAGGCTGCAGAGCAATATCAGCTTTTAATGGGACAGGCGGAACGGATGAAAGAATCTTCAGAAGGCACGCAACGTTTGGCTCAAGTATATCATAATGTCGGTAATATTTTTATGAATAATAAAGATTATGCTAAAAGTGTGGAAGCCTATAAGCAGTCTCTTCGTTTGAATCCGTCGGATGATGAAACTCGTTATAATTTAGCATTGGCTCAGAAATTATTACACGATCAACAAGAGCAACAACAAGATCAAAGCCAGAATCAAGAAAATCAAGATCAAGACGAAAACAAGGATCAACAGGATCAACAAAAACAACAGCAGCAACCTGATGATCAACAACAAAATAAAACACAAGAGCAGGCTCAACCTGATGAACAAATGAGTCGTGATAATGCTCAGCAGATTTTGGAAGCTTTCTTGCAAGACGAAAAGAATACGCAGGAAAAAGTTAAGAAAGCACAGATGCAGCAACAGCAACGACGAAAAACAGACAAGGAGTGGTAGTTTATTTTGAAGAGATAGATGTGAAGAGTATAAAATAATAAAAGAAAGAATAAATAGATGAGAAAATGTATTTTCTTCTTCTTCCTTATGTTTTCGATGGGATGGGTGTTTGCGGCGAATGAAGTGACATTCAAAGCATCAGCACCGTCTGCTGTAGCAATGGGAGAGCAGTTCCGACTTACCTATACGGTAAATGCGGAGGCAAAAGATTTGCGGGTACAGTCTATGCCCGATTTTGAGGTGTTGATGGGACCATCTCAATCTGTTTCGCATAGTAGTAGCTGGGTTAATGGAAAGAGTTCAAGCGAAACGACTGTAAGTTTTACTTATATTTTGATGCCTAAAAAGGAAGGTACTTTTCAAATAGCTCCTGCTACCGTAAAAGTTAATGGTGCAAATTATACTTCTAATGGTTTGACAATTAAAGTCCTTCCTGAAGATAAAAAGGCGAAGGCAAGTGCTTCTTCAGGTGAAGAAAATTCTACATCCATAGGTAAAGATGATTTCTTTATTCGTATGATTGTGTCTGATAGAGATGTCTATGAACAAGAAGGTTTATTGGTTACATTCAAACTTTATGCTGCCCGTCCCTGTAATCTGAGCGGTGCTAAATTTCCAGACTTTGCTGGTTTCTTGGCCCAAGAAGTTGAGTTGCCTGAGCAGAAACAATGGGAAAAAGATAATTATAACGGGAGGAATTATTTTACGGTTACCTTAAAACAGACTGTGCTGTATCCACAACGCTCGGGAGATATCACGATTGAAGCTGGAGAAGTTGATGCGGTTATTCCTGTTGCTACACAGCGAAAAGTACGTAGTATATTTGATGATTTCTTTGATGCTTACCAAGAAGTGAATAAGAAGCTGACTACAACTCCGGTGAATATTCATGTGAAGCCTCTGCCTTCAGGTAAACCGGCCTCATTCTCAGGAGCAGTCGGTACATTTTCAATGTCTGCAGATATTAGTACCAATAGCTTAAAAACAAATGAGGCGGTCACGGTGAAAGTGACTATTTCTGGAAATGGAAATGTAAAGCTGGTTAAAAATCCGGAGGTGAAATTCCCGAATGATTTTGAAATTTATGATCCTAAAGTCGATACGAATACCAAGACAACTACAAGTGGAGTAAGTGGTACGAAAACGATCGAATACATGGCGATTCCAAGATACGCCGGTGATTTTGAGATTCCAGCGGTGGAGTTTGCCTATTTTGATACGAAAACGCAATCGTATAAGACCATTAAATCGGACTCTTTTAAATTGCATGTAGAGAAAGGAGAAGGAGGAGAAGGTGAAGCTCCGGTTGTGACTAATTTCTCAACCAATAAGGAAAATGTGAAATTCTTGGGGCAAGATATCCGTTTCTTAAAAACGAAAGGATTCCACTTCATTCCGAAAGGAGAAGAGTTGTTTGTCGGTTCTTTGGCTTATGTATTGTGGTACCTGATTCCATTAGTTTTGTTTATTGTATTTTCAATTTTGTATCGCAAGCAAATTAAAGAAAATGCGGATGTGGCTCGTGTTCGCAATAAAAAGGCTAATAAAATTGCTGTAAAACGATTGAAGAATGCAGGTAAATTAATGAAGGAAAACAAGAAGGAAGAATTCTATGAAGAAGTCCTTCGGGCTTTATGGGGATATTTAAGTGATAAGCTCAATATTCCTCCTGCTAATTTGACAAAAGATAACATTGAAACCGAGCTGGCTAAATATGGGGTGGACGAATCTTTGGTGAAAGATTTCATGGATATTTTGAATACCTGCGAATTTGCTCGTTATGCTCCGTCTCAGGCATCAGATGCTATGGATAAATTATATTCGTTGACGGTCGATGCAATTGGTAAAATGGAAAATATAATTAAGAAGTAACTAAGAATTAATGACTATAAGTATATGAAGCATTGGATATTCTTTTTCTTTCTGTGTGTAGCATTCCCGTTGGTGGCTCAAGACGCAGCCATCAAAGAGGCTGAAGTTGCTTATACGAAAGGAGATTATAAAACAGCTATTGATTTGTATGAAGGGTTGTTGGAAAGTAGAGGGGAATCCGCTGCTGTCTATTATAATTTGGGAAATGCTTATTATAAAGACGGGCAGATTGCTCCTGCTATCCTGAATTACGAACGGGCTTTGCTGATGAATCCTGCAGATGGTGATATCCGTTTCAATCTGCAGATGGCCAAGCAACGTTCGGTAGATAATATTGAACCGATAGGAGAATTTTTTCTGCTTAAATGGTTTCATTCCATGCAAAACTGGGCATCTGCCGATCGATGGGGGAAAATCGGTATAGCTTGTTTCCTGTTGTGTCTCGTATGTTTAAGTTTGTTCTTCTTTTCCCGGCGTAGGCGTTTCAAGCAGATTGGGTTTTATTCCGCTGTCGTTCTTATTGTTCTGGTCGTAGTGACCAATATTTTTGCATCTAACCAGGCGGAAGAACAGACCAATCGGACAGAAGCCATTGTTTTTTCTCCAACCGTGACCGTGAAAAGTTCTCCCGACAATAGCGGCACCGATCTTTTTGTTATCCATGAGGGAACAAAGGTTTCTGTTAAAAGTACCTTGGGCGATTGGAGTGAGATTTCTTTGGAAGATGGGAATGTGGGATGGATGCCAAGTAAGGATATTGTAGCAATTTGAGGCATGATAGAGCAATGGTTGGTTTATGAGCGCGATGCGTTTCTATTCCTCAATGGGAACCATACCCCTTTTTGGGATAATTTTTTCTGGATTTATACGGGTAAGGCGATTTGGTTGCCAGTGGGGTGTCTCATTTTATTCGTCTTGGTGTATAAGAAAGATTGGCGGGAAAGTTTGCTTATCTTGTTGGCCATTGCTTTAGTGATAACTCTTTGCGACCAGTTCGCTTCAGGTTTCTGTAAGGACTATTTTCATCGTTTTCGTCCGACACACCATCCGGATTTTCAAGACGTGGTAAAAACCGCATTTGGCTATCGGGGTGGTTTGTATGGATTTATATCCAGCCATGCTGCCAATGCATTTGGCTTTGCCATGTTTATGACGTTATTGTTGCGGGACAGACTTTTGGGGTGGATTCTGTTCCTTTGGGCGCTCATTACGGCCTATAGTCGAATTTATTTAGGAGTTCATTTCATCACCGATATTATTCCGGGAGCTTTGTCGGGGATTGTTTTCGGATACCTGGTTTATCTTTTGTATATCAAGATTCGTGGCCGCTGGCTGCGAAAAAAAGTCAAACCTTTTGTAGAAAAACCTTCCGAGTGTTATTCCGTCCGACGAAAGCGTGCCATCGCGGGTGGAATAATTCTGACGGTACTCATTATCTTTTTGGCAAATGATTGGTTGGTTCGGTTCTGATGATATACACGCCGATTTCTCCAAAATCCTCTTTAGAGGGATTGTCGCCAGCGTCGCCAGCGCTAAAAATTCTCCGGAAGCATCGTCGATTGCGTCGACAGTGCTAAAAATTTTCTGGAAGCACCGTCGACTGAGTAGCCAGCGCTAAAAATTTTCTGGAAGCACCGTCGACTGAGTAGCCAGTGCTAAAAAACTTCTGGAAGCACCGTCGACTGAGTAGCCAGCGCTAAAAATCTTCTGGAAGCACCGTCGACTGCGTCGACAGTGCTAAAAATCTTCCGGAAGCACTGTCGACTGAGTAGCCAGCACTAAAAAACTTCTGGAAGCATTATCGACGGGCAAGCATTCGGTAAACGATTCTATTTCGTATCATTTCTCCCATTTGTCGAGGTTATTCCGGCGATTTTATGTACTTTTGCCAACAATCAAATTTAGAAATAAGCATGAAACACAATTTGGCAATAGTTGCTTCCTTGTTAATCTTGGCAGCATGCTCTCCTAAACAAGAAACACAAGTCTCAACGGAATATGCTCAATATGTCAATCCATTGATTGGCACGGATTTTACGGGCAATACTTATCCGGGGGCGCAAGTCCCGTTTGGTATGGTGCAATTGAGTCCGGATAATGGACTTCCGGGCTGGAACCGTATTTCCGGCTATTATTATCCGGACAGTACGATAGCGGGATTTAGCCATACCCATCTATCAGGGACAGGCGCCGGAGATTTGTATGATATTATGTTTATGCCTGTTACTCGTCCGTATAAGGAAGCTGAAGCACCTTTGGGCATACATTCTTCTTTTTCTCATAATGATGAATTTACTTCGGCAGGCTACTATCGGGTTCTTTTGAAGGATTATAATATCAATGTAGAATTAACAGCGACAGAGCATTGCGGTATCCAGCGTTATACCTTCCCGAAGGCCGAGTCTTCGATTTTCTTGAATTTGAAAAAGGCCATGAATTGGGATTTTACGCTTGATTCTTACATCGAAATCGTTGATTCCTGTACGATTCGTGGTTACCGAATCTCTCAAGGTTGGTCTCCGGAACAATATGTTTATTTCCAGACGCGTTTCTCCCGTCCTTTCGAGGATTATCAGATTGAGAAGAGTGACGTGACGACGAAAGAAAAAGGAAAGATCGGTACGGCCTATGTAGCTCGTTTCGATTTCAATACGGAGAAAGACGAAGAAATCCTGGTGACGACAGCCTTGTCGGGTGTCAGTATGGAAGGGGCGGCTCTGAATCTGCAAACGGAAGCTCCGAAAGATGATTTTGATGTCTATTATGCTCAAGCTGTTGCCAATTGGAATAATCAGTTGGGCAAGATTAAAGTTGAAGGCGGATCGACGGATGAGACAACGGTTTTTTATACCGCGTTCTATCATTCCATGCTTGCTCCGACGATTTACAGTGATGTGGATGGATCCTATATGGGGGCGGACCGCAAAATACATAAAGCCGAGGGTTGGACCAATTATTCCACGTTCTCGTTGTGGGATACTTTCCGTGCAGCACATCCGCTATTTACCTATACTCAACCAGAACGTGTTGATGATATGATAAAAGGCTTTTTGGAGTTCTTCAAGGAAAGTGGTGCGTTGCCTCTTTGGAATCTGTATGGTTGGGAAACGAATATGATGATTGGTTACCATGCGGTTCCGGTGATTGTGGATGCTTATTTAAAAGGGATAGGAACATTTGATCCGGAATTGGCGCTTGAAGCTTGCGTTGCTTCTGCCAATCGGGATGATTATCATGGCATCGGTGATTATAAGTCCAAAGGTTATGTGCCAGCTTACAGTGACCCGAAGCAATGGAAGAGTTGGTCGCTTTCGAAGACGTTAGAATATGCCTATGACGATTATTGCATTGCGCGTATGGCTGAAAAGATGGGCAAAGCCGACATAGCTAAAGAGTTTTACAAGCGTTCGGAAAATTATCGCAATGTCTTTAATCCGGAAACTTCATTCATGCAGCCTCGGGATGAAAACGGTAATTTTGCCAAGGACTTCAAAGCGGAAACTTATACAGAGGATATTTGCGAAAGCAATGGTTGGCAATATTTCTGGTCTGTTCAGCATAATATAGACGATCTTATTCGTCTGGTTGGCGGAGAAGAGCGGTTTGCTCAGAAACTCGACAGTATGTTTACTTATACGCCGGAAACAGACGAGGAGTTGCCTATCTTCAGCACGGGTATGATTGGCCAGTATGCACATGGAAACGAGCCGAGTCATCACGTCATTTATCTTTATAATAAGGTGAAACAACCCTGGAAAACTCAGCAGTATGCAGCCAAGGTAATGCACGAGTTATATACAAACGAACCTGGAGGTCTGTGCGGTAATGAAGATTGCGGGCAGATGTCGGCATGGTATGTTTTCAGTGCGATGGGATTCTATCCGGTAGATCCTATCAGCGGGCAATATGAGATTGGTACGCCTATTTTCCCACGTGTGGAAATGGCATTGGCCAACGGAAAAGTCTTTACCGTTTTGGCTCCAAATGTGAGTCGGGAGAATATTTATATCCAATCCGTCAAGGTAAATGGTGAACCGTATAAGAAAAGTTATCTTACCCACGAGCTTATTATGAGCGGTGCAACTGTAGAATTTGAGATGGGAGCTAATCCCGGCCCCGTATGGTATGATTAATGTAAGTCAAACCGAGTATGGCTAAAACAAAAACCGTGTACGTTTGCTCCAATTGTGGGGCAGACTCTCCGAAATGGATTGGTAAATGTCCGAACTGTGGGGAGTGGAATACGTATGTAGAAGAAGTTATTGCCAAAGACCCGCCAGCGAAGTCTCGTTCTTCGGCGGGTCTTCCCGTTTCTCTTGGCGAGAGAGCTCGTCCGATGCGTCTTTGTGACATAACTGCTGAAAAGGAAGATCGTATCGATCTTTTTGACGGAGAGTTGAATCGTGTGTTGGGTGGGGGATTAGTCCGCGGTTCGCTTGTCTTAATCGGAGGGGAGCCGGGTATTGGAAAATCGACATTGGTGCTTCAGACCGTTTTAAAGCTGAAGTCGATGCGTGTTCTTTATGTTTCGGGAGAAGAAAGCAGTCGGCAATTAAAACTTCGGGCAGACCGTCTGGGTTCAGTTTCGCCTGATTCTCTTTATATTTTGTGCGAGACGAATTTGGATCGTATTTTTGAGCAGGCTCAGGCTATCCAGCCAGATTTGCTGATTATCGATTCGATACAGACGATCTTTACCGAGTTGGTCGAATCGTCGCCGGGCAGTATCTCGCAAGTCCGTGAATGTAGTGCGGCAATTCTGAAATATGCGAAGGAGAGCGGTGTTCCTGTCCTGCTGATAGGGCATATTAATAAAGAAGGCAGTATCGCCGGTCCCAAGGTGTTGGAGCATATCGTGGATGCTGTTTTGCAATTCGAGGGCGACCAACACTATATGTACCGCATCCTCCGGAGTATTAAGAACCGTTTTGGAAGTACTTCCGAGTTAGGAATTTATGAAATGCGTCGAGAAGGTTTGCGGGAAGTCAGCAATCCTTCCGAATTGCTTTTGACGCAGAATCATGAGGGGCTCAGTGGGGTTGCCATTGCTGCCGCTATCGAAGGGGTTCGCCCTTTCCTGATTGAAACGCAGGGCTTGGTCGGTTCTGCGGTTTATGGGACACCCCAGCGCAGTGCCACCGGATTTGATTTGCGACGCATGAACATGCTGTTGGCGGTGCTGGAAAAACGGGCTGGTTTCAAATTGGTTCAGAAAGATGTTTTTCTCAATATTGCCGGGGGATTGCGAGTAAACGACCCAGCCATCGATTTGGCTGTTTTGGCGGCCATCCTTTCGTCGAGTCTGGATATCGCCATCGAGACGGGAACATGTATGGCTGGCGAAGTCGGGCTGAGCGGTGAAATCCGCCCGGTAAACCGCATAGAGCAACGCATTTTGGAAGCAGAAAAGTTGGGTTTTTCACGGATTCTCGTTCCGCACAGCAATCTGAGGGGGTTTGATGCTTCCAAATGTCGTATTCAGATTGTGCAAGTCCGTAAGGTCGAGGAAGCTTTTCGCCAACTTTTCGGCTGAACTTTTCCAAGCTGTTCTTTTCTCAGTTTTTTATTTGTGTAAATGGTAACTGTCATATGATTAAGGAAGTGAATCTTCGCGTGCTGCCGGTTGATGCAGCCAACGAACAAGCAATACGAAATGTTGTTTCCCGTGAAACAGGTGAGTCGGAAGACCGCATCCGTGCCGTGCGTATTCTCCGCAAGTCGATAGACGCCCGCCAACGTACGGTCTTTATCAATCTGAAAGTAAGAGTTTTCATTGATGAAGAGCCGACCGACGAACTGTTTGATTTGGTGACCTATCCGGATGTTTCGGGGGCGCAGCAGGCCGTCGTGGTCGGTGCAGGCCCTGCCGGACTGTTTGCTGCCTTGCGCCTGATCGAACTGGGTGTGCGGCCCATTGTTTTGGAGCGGGGAAAGAACGTCCATGAGCGGAAACGGGATATTGCCCTGATCAGTCGCCAGCACCGGGTGGACGGAGAGTCGAATTATTGTTTCGGGGAAGGCGGTGCCGGCGCTTTCTCGGACGGCAAATTATTTACCCGGAGCAAGAAGCGGGGATCGGTCGATAAGATTTTAAGAGTCCTTTGCCAGCATGGCGCCAGTACGTCGATCTTGATTGACGCGCATCCTCATATCGGGACGGATAAACTTCCCCGGGTAATCGAAATCATCCGTCGGCGAATCGAATTATGCGGCGGAGAGGTCCGTTTTGGCACACGCGTTGATGGTTTTTTATTTCAGGCAGGAAAAGTGGTTGGGGTGCAGACAGCCGGGGGCGAAGAAGTTTCCGGACCGGTCATCCTGGCTACGGGGCATTCCGCTCGTGACATTTACCGTTATTTATATCAGTCGAAAATCGCGCTCGAGCCAAAAGGCATTGCCATAGGTGTCCGCCTGGAACATCCGCAGAAATTAATCGACCAGATCCAGTATCATAGTCCGGACGGGCGCGGCGAGTATCTTCCGGCAGCGGAATATAACTTTGTGACTCAGGTGAAAGGGCGCGGAGTGTATTCGTTTTGCATGTGTCCGGGCGGTTTCGTTGTCCCTTCGGCCAGCGGTGCGGAACAGGTCGTTGTGAATGGGATGTCTCCTTCCACCCGCGGTTCCCGCTGGGCCAATGCGGCGATGGTGGTTGAGATTCGTCCGGAGGATTGCCCGCAGATGTTGTCCCGTAAAAATTCCACGTATGCCCCCGGCTCGGTTTTGGGGTTGATGGGCTTGCAGGAATATTTGGAAAAACAGGCTTGGATAGAAGGCGGAAAGACGCAAGTGGCTCCGGCACAGCGGATGGCCGATTTTGTCAAGGGAAGGCTGTCGAAAAATTTGCCGTCCACTTCTTATACGCCGGGGCTCATCTCTTCGGGTTTGCACGAATGGCTTCCGCCTTTTGTCGCCCGCCGTTTGCAGGAGGGCTTCCTGGATTTCGGCCGCAAATCCCACGGATTCCTGACGAACGAAGCGTTGCTGATTGCGATTGAAACACGCACCTCTGCTCCAGTGCGCATTCCGCGCGACCCACTGAATTTCCATCATTTGGAGATAGAAGGCTTGTATCCTTGCGGCGAAGGGGCCGGTTATGCTGGGGGAATCGTGTCGGCGGCGATGGACGGGGAAAAATGCGCAGAAGCCTTGGTGGGAAATCTTCGGAAATGATTTTTTGCGTTTTCGACCTTGGTAGAAATCTTGAAAAATGATTTTTCGTGTTTTCGACCTTGGTAGAAATCTTGAAAAATGATTTTTCGTGTTTTCGACCTTGGTAGAAATCTTAAAAAATGGTTTTTTGCGTTTTCGACCTTGGTAGAAATCTTGAAAAATGATTTTTCGTGTTTTCGACCTTGGTAGAAATCTTGAAA
>CALVFH010000056.1 GCA_944326775.1 uncultured Parabacteroides sp. | reverse complement strand
GTCCGTGCGGGGAAGCATGTGATTTCCGAAAAGCCGATTGCCGATACGATTGCGCGGGAATGGGAGGTGGTCGATGTCACCGAGCATTCGTCTTGTCTGACTACCGTGAATCTTTATCTGAGAAATTCCTGGTACCATCAGGCGATGAAGAAATTTATTGAAAAGGGGGAAATAGGCGAGTTGGCGATTCTGCGCATCTGCCACATGACTCCGGGACTGGCTCCCGGAGAGGGCCATGAATACGAGGGGCCGGCGTTCCACGATTGCGGCATGCATTATGTAGATATTGCTCGCTGGTATGCCGGTTGCGAATATAAGACCTGGCATGCCCAGGCGCTTCGGATGTGGGATTATAAAGAGCCCTGGTGGCTGCAGTGCCATGGTACGTTTGAAAACGGGGTGGTGTTCGACATTACGCAGGGGTTTGTTTACGGACAGCTCTCGAAAGACCAGACGCATAATTCGTATGTGGACATTATCGGGACGAAAGGGATTGTCCGGATGACGCACGATTTCAAAATGGCCCGGGTGGAATTCCGGGGCGTTACCGAGACCTTAACCGTCGAGCGGCCCTATGGCGGAAAGAATATCGATGTCTTATGCGACCTTTTTGCCGATTCCGTGCTCACTGGGGTCCGGAACCCTCATCTGCCCACCATGCGCGATTCTGCGATGGCTTCGGAATATGCCTGGAAGTTTTTGCAAGACGCCAAGACGCACGAACTGCCTTCCATCGGGAATCTTCAGACCCTGGAAGAAATCCACTATCGCCGCTCTCATGCCGAGAATGGCTACGGACTTTTGCACAAACGGATGTGAAAAAATGGAAAGAGGCTGAACCGCATCTTGGTCCAGCCTCTTTTCATGCTCTGAAATCAGAAGGTTTAGCCCTTGATTTCTTTTTCTTCTTTCATGTCCAGTTCATTCTTGTCTTCATCATAGAATTTATATTCCAAGAAAGCCAGACTTTGATTCGGGATGACTTTTAAGCCGTAGGAATATTTCATTTTCCATTGCCAGCTTAAAGGGAAGAATCCCTTGTTTACGTATGCTGCCACGTAAGGATGTACGTGCAGGGTGAATTTCTTCACATGGTGTTTGTTCACCAGGCAATCTATTTTTCCTTCCAGGCTATCGGTGAATAAGATGGAAGGTTTTACGGAGCCTGTGCCGAAGCAAGCCGGACAGGTTTCAGAGGTTTGTACATCCATCGCCGGACGCACCCTCTGGCGTGTGATCTGCATCAGGCAGAATTTACTTAGGGGGAGGATGTTGTGTTTTGCTCGGTCGCACGCCATTGCCTTCCGCATGTGTTCGTAAAGCAACTGGCGGTTGGAGTTGTCGGACATATCGATGAAGTCAATAACAATAATGCCGCCCATATCGCGCAGTCTCAGCTGACGGGCAATTTCGTCGGCGGCGGCCAGGTTCACATCGATAGCTGTTTTTTCCTGGTCATTGCTTGTTTTCGAACGGTTTCCGCTGTTTACGTCAATCACATGCATAGCCTCGGTATGCTCGATAATCAGATAGGCTCCGCTTTTATAAGTGACGGTACGGCCGAAAAGAGATTTGATTTGTTTCGTGATGCCGAAGTTATCGAAAATCGGCAGTTCTCCGGTGTATAAATGTACAATCTCTTCGCGTCCGGGAGCAATCAAGGCTACATAGTCCCGAACATTGTTATAGATTTCCTTATTATTGACATAAATGTGTTCGAAGGACGGATTGAAGATGTCGCGTAGCAGGGCTACCGTACGACCTGTTTCTTCGTAAACAATGGCAGGAGCTTTGCTCTTCAGGATTTTGGCGCGGTTGTCCTCCCATCGTTTTACCAATGTTTTCAGTTCGTGGTCCAGTTCGGCAACTCGTTTCCCTTCGGCAGAAGTCCGCACAATCACACTGAAGTTTTTCGGCTTGATGCTTTGGATGAGCTGGCGCAACCGGGCCCGTTCTTCATTTGACTTGATTTTTGTAGAGACCGAAACTTTGTCCGCAAAAGGCATTAACACAATATAGCGCCCGGCAAAAGACAATTCAGAAGTAAGGCGTGGCCCTTTTGTAGAAATAGGTTCTTTAGCAATCTGAACCAAAACCTCTTGTCCAGCTTTCAGAACGTCGCTGATGCTGCCCTCTTTCTCTATCTCCGGAAGTAATTGGAGTTTTGCGAAAGGTGGCACCTTCTTCGGGTCGCTCAGAAGTTGCTTGAGGTATTTTTGCTGGGTGTTAAAGTGTGGCCCTAAGTCTTGATAGTGAAGAAATGCATCCTTTTTGTATCCTACATCGACGAAAGCAGCATTCAGTCCCGGCATCAGTTTCTTTACCTTTCCCAGATAGATGTCGCCGACGGCAAACGAAACATTGTGAGCCTCCTTTTGGAGTTCCACCAGTTTCTTGTCTTCCAAGACGGCAATAGAGACTTCTTGGGACTGTACATCTACTACTAATTCGCTAACCACTACAAAAAAAGGATTTTAGATTTAGACCTTTGTAAATACGCAAAGAACAAACTTAAAAGGTCTCTTATTAAGTTTGTTCTTTATTCTTGCGTTTTTGAAAAAAGAGTTGATAGACTTATTTCTTCTTATGTCTATTCTTCTTCAGTCTTTTTTTACGCTTGTGAGTTGACATCTTATGTCTTTTTCTTTTCTTTCCGCTTGGCATAGCTTCAAAAATTTAAATGATTAAACGTATAAAACTTACTTAACATCGTTCAGGAACGTTTTCGCGGGCTTGAACGACGGAATATTGTGCTCCGGAATAATGATTGTTGTATTTTTGGAAATGTTACGTGCAGTTTTCTGAGCTCTTTTCTTTACAATGAAGCTACCAAATCCTCTCAAGTAAACATTTTCGTTTTTTGCCAAAGAACCTTTCACAATTTCCATAAAAGACTCCACACTGGCTAATACAGTCGATTTATCGATACCTGTACTTTTTGAAATTTCACTAACGATATCTGCTTTAGTCATGTCTGTAATAAATTAATTGATTTGGACGATTAATTTTTTGGAATGCAAATATATAGCTTTTTCCCGAAGTAGGAAGCATTTGCGTGGTATTTTTTTGTGGCAAAGATTTTCCATTATCTCTAATTTTGTTTGTATCAATTCTTTAGAATGATGTATTTTTGTTATCGTTTTAACAGCAACGATGATATGAACGATAATTCTTACAGTAAAATTCTCGTTTCGTGGTATGAGAAACATCGCCGCGACCTTCCCTGGCGGCATTCCTCAGATCCTTATGTGATTTGGATTTCCGAGGTTATCCTCCAGCAGACGCGGGTGGCGCAGGGACTGGCCTATTTCAACCGCTTCATGGCGCGTTTCCCCAATGTCTGCCTTTTGGCGCAGGCTTCCGAAGACGAGGTCTTGAAATATTGGGAAGGCCTGGGCTATTACAGCCGGGCCAGGAACCTGCACGAAGCTGCCCGGACGGTTTGCGAGAAGCATGGCGGCGTTTTCCCCCGGACCTATGCCGGCGTGCGTGCCCTGAAGGGGATTGGCGACTACACGGCGGCGGCCATCGTCTCCTTCTCCTACGGCTTGCCCTATCCCGTGCTCGACGGGAATGTCTTCCGGGTCTTGTCGCGCCTTTTTGCCGTTGCCACGCCGATAGATTCCACGGAGGGCAAGAAAACATTTCGCCGGCTGGCGGAGATGTTGCTCGATGAATCCAACCCCGGCCTGCACAACCAGGCCATCATGGAGCTGGGAGCCTTGCAATGCGTCCCCCGCCAACCGGATTGCCCGCAGTGTCCCCTTATTTATAAATGTATGGCCTATGCCGAAGGGGCGGTCTCCGCTTATCCGGTGAAGCAGGCGAAGGCCAAGTCTCGCCCCCGCTACTTCCACTTCTTCCATATCCTTTGGGGAGAATACACCTATCTGCAACGGCGTGAGGCGAAAGACATCTGGCAGGGCCTGTACCAGTTTCCGCTGGTGGAGACGGACGGGCCGGCGGATTTCACGGACTTGCAGCAGGCCGAAGATTTCCGCTGCCTTTTCCAGCGTTGCGGCCGCCTGGAGATTTCCGTCCGCCGGCAGAATGTCCGCCATGTTCTTTCCCACCAGGTGATTTACGCCACGTTCTATTCGGTCCGTGTGGAGCAGGAAGGCGAGGGGCTGCGGTCCTACCTGCGTGTTCCCGCGGCGGATTTGCCGGGCTATGCCTTTCCCCGTTTGCTTCAGAACTATTTGCAGGAATGCCCGGACGAATAGGCTGTTTTCCGGCCCGGGTTTTCGCAGCCCTGTTTTGCACGCTCGCGCAAAACACCTTTGCTAACTCGCGCAAAGCCCTTTTGCTAACTCGTGCAAAGCGTCTTTGCTAACTCGCGCAAAGCGTCTTTGCTAACTCGTGCAAAACATCTTTGCTAACTCGTGCAGCAGTGTGCTGCGAAAACGTTCAGGCCGGAAAGTGTCCAATTTTTTGACACCACTGTCTAATTTTTTGACACTTTCCAGATTCGGGAGAAATGCTAATCTCTTGTAAAGTAGTTGCTTAGCTGTTTTGGCATAGTGTTTGCATATTTTTCAGTAGAAAACATTCTGAAGAATATGAGAAAGATAGCAATGATAGCGTTGGCGATAGGTCTGTCGGCCTCGATGGGGGCGCAAGACCAGGTGTGGACACTCGACGAGTGCGTGCGGTATGCCATTGAGAACAGTCCGTCGGTCAAAAAGCAGGTTTATACGGCGGATACCTACAAGGCCGAGTATGCTTCGGCGGTGGCGCAGTTCTTCCCGCAGGTGAATGCCGACATTGGCGGGCAGTATAACTTCGGCCGTTCCATCGACCCTTCGACGAACGTATATAATAATGTAACGACTTTTGATAATTCCTACTCCGCGTCGTTGCGCATTCCGCTCTTCACCGGCGGGCAGCTGATTAACCAGTGGCTGAAATCGAAATCGAACCGCCGCCGGGGCGTGAATGAGGTGCAGAAGGCCAAAGACGACCTGGCTCTCGAGACTATCGGGGCGTATCTGGACGTGGTGTATTATCAGGGGGCCATCCGCATGTCGGAAGAGAAGCTCGCGGAGAGCAGGCATACGCTTTACAAGACGCAGCGCCAGGCAGAGCTGGGGCTGAAGAGCGGGGCCGACATCGCGCAGTTCGAAGCCCAGGTGGCGGAAGACGACTATAACCTGACCCACCAGCGCAATCTCTTTGCCTCGGCCGTGGTGAAGCTGAAGGAGATGATGAACTATCCCGTCGATATGGCGATTCGCGTCGATACCGTGGTGCCGCCGGTTGCCCTCGTTGCCGAGCCGGAAGACGTGATGGAAATCTACCGGTTTGCCAGCCGGAACAACCCCACGGCGTTGCAGGCCGACTATCAGTTGCAGGAAAGCAAGTACAACTACCGCATTTACAAGGGGCAGCTCCTGCCGTCAATCTATTTCAATGCCGGCGTCACGACCAACTATTTCAAGAACCTCTCTGCCGACGAGACGATTACGAATTTCCGGGACCAGTTTCGCAACAACCGGGGCGAATACCTGAGCATCAGCCTGAGTTTCCCCTTGTTCAACGGCTTGCAGGGGCTGACCAATGTCCGCACGGCGCGGAACACCATGCGCATGGCCGAGGAGACAAAGACCGAAGTCCTGCGGCAGTTGCAGTCGGCCATCGAGCAGTCGGTGCTCGACCGCGAAGGCTATGCCAAAGAGGCAATCCAGATGGAGAAGAAGGTGCGCTCCGACGCCTTGGCCTATCGCGTGACGGAGCGGAAATACGAAGAGGGCCTGATGAGCGCCCTCGAGCTACAGACCAGCGGGAACACGCTGCTCACCTCGAAAGCCAACCTCCTGCAGAAGAAATTGCTCTTCATCTTGAAGTGCAAGCTGGTGGATTACTATAAAGGAGTGCCCCTCTATTGATTGGCCTCTGCAAAAGAAGATGTTTCACGTGTAAAAATAAAGCAATAGATATGGATATACAGTTAGAGAAAAAGAAAGGTATTCAGAAGAAGCATATTCCCTATATCGCGGGAGGTGCGCTCTTCGTTCTGCTGGTCGGCTGGATTGTCTTTGGCAACCACGCTTCCACGCTGAAGGTCGATGCACGCGGCCTGAGCATCGGCGAAGTGAAAAAGGAGATGTTCAACGATTTCGTGCGGGTTGACGGGCAGGTGCAGCCCATCACCGTCGTGCAGCTTAGTCCCGAGGAAGGCGGTATTGTCCGCGAGAAAGTGGTCGAGGAGGGGGCGCAGGTGAAGAAGGGCGACATCATCGTCCGCCTCTCCAACTCCAACCTCGATTTGGAAATCCTCAATGCCGAAGCGGAGCTGGCCGAAAAGCAGAACTTCCTCCGCAACACGCAGGTGACGATGGAGCAGGACAAGCTGAACAACGAAATCGAGCGTGCCCAGTACGACATGGAGATGAACCGCGCCCGCCGCGCCTTCGAGCAGCAGGAGCAACTCTATCGGGAAGACCTCGTCGCGAAAGAGGACTTCCTCAAAGCCAAGGAGGACTACGACCTCGCCGCCCAGAAGTACGACCTCGTGGTGAAGCGCCTCTACCAGGACTCCCTTTCGCGCGGCATCCAGATGGAGGAGATGGAATTCAGCCTCGACAATATGCGCAAAAACATTCAGCTGATCCGCCAGCGGAAGGAGAACCTCAACGTCCGCTCGCAGATTGACGGCGAACTGGGCCTGCTCGACGTCGTCCTCGGTCAGAACATCGCCGCCGGCCAGATGATCGGTCAGGTGAACGATCTTTCAGACTACAAGGTGGAGGCGATGATCGACGAACACTATATCGACCGCGTCCGCCCGGGACTGAGCGCCACCTTCGACCGTCAGGGGACGCAGTTCGCCCTCTCCGTGCGCAAGGTTTACCCTGAGGTGCGCGAAGGCAAGTTCCGGACCGACCTCGTCTTCCGTGGCGAACGCCCCGACAACATCCGGAGCGGCCAGACCTACTATATCAACCTCGAGCTCGGCCAGCCGACCGAGAGCGTCATCGTTCCGAAAGGCACGTTCTTCCAGGTGACCGGCGGCAACTGGATTTTTGTCCTCGACGCCGACGGCAAGAAGGCCTACCGCCGCAACATCAAGATTGGCCGCCAGAATCCGCAGTACTACGAAGTGCTTGAGGGGCTCGAGCCGGGCGAACGGGTCATCGTCTCCAACTATGACGCCTACAAAGACAACGAAGTTTTAATTCTCGAATAAGTTTGGCAAGAGTCCGGAGCCCTCCGGAGCCCCGTCTAAAGCTTTAGACAACTCACCGAATGCCTTCAAAAATCCGTCTATAGCTTTCGGGAACCCGCCGTAGTGCTCCGGAGACTATTCTAAAGCTTTAAAGTACTCGCCGTAGTCCTCCGGAGACTATTCTAAAGCTTTAGAATACCCGCCGGAGCCCTTCGGAGACCTCCCGAAAGCTTTCGGCTACCCGCCGAAGGTCTTCGGAGACCCGTCTAAAGCTTTAGACAACCCGTTGAAGCCCTTCAAAACCTTGCCAAAAGCTTTAGGGAACCCATTGAAGGTCTTCAAAACCTTCCCAAAAGCTTTAGAGAGGCCATTGAAGCCCTTCAAAACCTCGCCAAAAGCTTTAGAGAGCCCGTTGAAGCCCTTCAAAACCTTCCCTAAAGCTTTAGACAACCCATTGAAGCCCTTCAACGGCTTGCCAAAAGCTATAGACAACTTTCCGGGGCCCTGTTTTGCCCCGAATACCTCAGATTTTCCACCCCGCCGTCTGTTCCTGGATTTCCCAAAGCTGGGCGTAAAGCCCCTTTTGGCGGAGCAAGGTCTCGTGATTGCCTTGTTCCGCAATCGCGCCGTCGCGGAGGACCACAATCTGGTCTGCGCCGCGTATCGTTTTCAGTCGGTGGGCGATAACCACCACGGTGCGGCCCCGGATGAGGCGGTTGATGGCTTGCTGAACCTCCACTTCGTTCTCCGGATCGAGCGAGGCGGTCGCCTCATCGAGGAGGACAACCGGCGCGTCCTTGAGGATGGCCCGCGCAATGGAGAGGCGCTGCCGCTCGCCGCCGGAAAGGGTGCAGCCACCCTCGCCGACCATCGTGTCGTAGCCTTTGGGCAGCCGCATGATGAAGTCGTGGCATTGCGCCTGGCGGGCGGCGGCTTCAATCTCGGCATCGGTGGCCCCGGCTTTGCCGAAGCGGATGTTGTTGCGGATGGTGTCTTGGAAAAGATAGACATCTTGGAAGACCATCGAGATGCGGCGCATCAGCGACTCCGGTTCGAGGGTCCGCAAGTCGGCTCCGCCCAGCGAGATAGTCCCCCGGCAAGGGTCGTAAAAGCGTGCGCAGAGCTTCAGCAGGCTACTTTTCCCGCTCCCCGAGGGTCCGACGAGCGCCGTCAGCGTTCCCTGGCGCAACGTGAGGTTGATGCCGTGCAGGACTTCCTTTTCCTGGTAGGCGAACGAGACGTCGCGGAAGACCAGGTCGCCTCCGTCGGGCGCCTCGGCCGTTCCCGTCATCTCCGGCTCCTTCATCAGGCTGAGAATGCGCCCGCCCGCGATGGAGAAGTAGCGGAACTCTGCGAAATTGGTCAGCGCCGAGGTGAGCGGGTCGAACACCCGCGAGCCGACGACGAGGAAGAGCACGAACGTGAGCAGCGACAGTTCGCCGCCGAGGAGAAGGTAGGTGCCGCAGAGAATCATCAGCGTCAGCCCCGCGCGGATGAGGGTGATGGAGAGCAGGACGAACGGCCCCAGCAGGGCTTCCTGGCGGATCGAGGCGCGGCGCAGCTCGGCAAAGGCGTCGCGCAGGCGGGTGAAGCTCTCGCCCACGAGGTTGTAGGCTTTCATCACGCGGATGCCTTGCAGATATTCCTCCAACCGGTTGCCGGCGTTGATTTTGGCGTCAATCTGCCGCATGCTGAGGCGTTTCTGCACGTAGGTGCTGGCCCACAGCACCGCCGCGGCAAGGGGGAGCGAGACAAACATGGCCGTCGCCATGCGCCAGTCTATCCAGACGAGGCCGAGGAAGGCGAGCATCGGCATCACCAGGGCGCCCATGAGCTGGGGGAGGTGGTGCGAGATGCCGGTCTCGGCCATCGTGAAGTCGGTGATAAGCATCGACGAGAGGTCGCCCGGGTCGCGCCGCGAGAGGAAGCCGAGCGACAGCTTGCGGAGGTGCTCCGCCAGGGCGATGCGGCCGCTCGCGCTCATCTCGTAGGCTCCGCGGAAGTTGGCGCGGTAGGAGGCACGCTCGGCAACGTACATCACCAGCAGATAGGCGATTAAAATTCCGAAGATAACCCAGAGGCGCGGGGTGTCGAGGGGCGTCCCGCTGCCGTCGAAGGCGCGGAAGATGACTTGGATGGCCTCGATGGAGAGGCAGAAGGGGAAGATATTGACCAAATTGGCCAGGGCGGTGTAGCCGACCGGCTTGCGGAGGCGGCTGGTTTGCCCGATGGTAATGTTCTGGATTGCGTTCATGATAATTGGGGGTTATGTTGGTTTGTCAATTCCCAGCGGGAGGCGTCGGTATAGGCTTCCCACATGTTCCGATAGGTGCCGGGGGTGTGGCAGAGGGCGTCGTGTGTTCCGCGCTGGACGATTTCGCCTTCCCGGAGGACGACGATCTGGTTGGCAGAGATGATGGACGAGAGGCGGTGGGCGATGACAATCACCGTCTTGTCGCGGATAAGCTCCCGGAGGGCTTGCTGCATCTTGTATTCGTTTTCGGGGTCGGCAAAAGCCGTGGCCTCGTCGAGCACAAGGATGGGGGCGTTCTTCAGGATGGCTCGGGCGACGCAGATGCGCTGGGCTTCACCTCCCGAGAGATAGACGCCGTGGTCGCCGATGCGTGTGTCGTAGCCCTGGGGGAGGCGGGAGATGAAATCATGGCATTGGGCGGCGCGGGCGGCGGCTTCCACCGTCTGGCGGGTGGCTTTGGGATTGCCCGCGGCGATGTTTTCGTATAGCGTATCGTAGAAGAGGAAGGTCTCCTGGAAGACGAAGGATACCAGATTCATCAGTTCTTCCGTCGGGATGTGCCGGATATCGACGCCACCGATGAGGATGGCTCCCTGCCGGACGTCCCAGAAGCGCGGAATCAGGGAGGCAACCGTCGATTTGCCGGAGCCGGACGGGCCAACCAGTGCGGTGACCTTCCCTTGCGGGGCGCGGAAGGAAATATCGCGGAGGGCGACGGTCCGCGTGGCTTCCTGCTTGTTCTCATAGGCGAAGCTGACGTTCCGGAACTCGATGTCGTAGCGGACAGGGTGTTCGGGAGCTGCCGGTTCGGGCAGGGGAGGTTCGTCGAGGATGCGGTCCAGGCGTTTTACGCCCTCGTCTATCTCGCGTGTGCCGCTTCCCAGGAACATGAGCTTATACACCGGCGAGGCAACGCCCGGCCCTAGGATGAGGAAGAAGAGCCAGACGGCGGCCAGCGAGATGTCCGACGGACGGCCTTGCATCAGCAACAGCCCGACCGGCAGGATCAGGGTGACCATGGAGTTGAGCAGGACGGTGAAGGCTATCATGCCGGGTTCGTAGGTGTCGCATACCCGCAACGCCCATTTGCGGTAGTTCTGAATCTCGTCGTGGAATTGCCGGAACGAACGGACGCTCTGCCCGAAGATTTTGACGACGGGCATACCGCGGACGTACTGCACGGCCGAGGCGCTCATCTGTTCCTGCGTGTCGAAGTAGTGTGCCGTGAACTCGCGGGCCTTCTTCCCCATGAAATTGGCGTATTGGAGCAGGATGCTGAGGCCGATGCCAAGGAGGCAGACAGCCGCCAGCCACCCGTTGAGGGAGAAGAAAATCAGGAAGAGAAACAAAACCGTCGCGACGACGTTTACCAGATCCGGAATGGTGTGGGCAATGAAGGTTTCTACTTTCTCGATATTCTGCTCCATGGTCTTCTTGATGGCTCCGGTGGAGGTGCCGCTCAAAAATCCCAAGGGCAGATGGCCGATGTGCTTTGCCAATCGGATTCGGAGACCGTACAGAATGCGAAAGGCGGCTACGTGCGACGCCATCAGGGCGGCGTAGAGCAAAAGCAGTCCGGCAATCAGTCCGATGAAGGCAATCCAGGCCCACCGGATCAGGAATGCCCGGTTTACCGAGGCTATGTCTCCTGCTTTCTCCAGCAATTCGTTCAGTACCGCATAGATGGACCAGTACGGAGCCAGCATGCAAATGGCGCTCAAGGCCGATAAGGTGCCCGCCAACACTAGCAACCCTTTCCGTTCGCCGGCGATTTGGAAGAGCCGGGCCAGCCCTTCTTTTTTCTTGTCTCTTGGTTTCATTTTGCTTTGGAATTTGGGTTTGTACATAGGATGGAATAGCCCAGTAGGGATGAGAATCTGTAGCAGAGCTTGGGAAACAGCCCCATGATCCGTCCGAATAGTCCCCAGCGATGCGGATAGAAGCGCATGTAGTTGGCCTGTTCGATTAATCGGAGGCGAGGCTCCCAGCGTTCAATCAGATGACCGTCGGAGATACCTGAACGGATCTGTGCGTCGTGTTTCTGAAGGGAATCCGGTTTCAAATGTTTGGATCTGGCCAGCATCGGACCGCAAACGTCGAACCACAGTTCGCCTCCTCCAAACCTTTCCGCGATGTTCCGGATGACGGCTTTTACTTCTTCTTCGTAAAAATACATCAGGACACCTTCGATGGTAAAGATAAACTCGCCGTCAGGGTGTTGTTGGCGTAAATCGTCCATCCAGGCCGTTTCGAGCAACGAGGTTGCCAGGTAACGGTCGTTTTCCGGTTCCGGGATGAACTGCTTGCGCAGGTCGATGACTTCCGGCAGGTCCAGCTCATAGAAGATGGCCTTGTCCCGGTCTTCGATGCGTTGGTAGCGAGTGTCTAATCCGCAACCGACATTGACGACTATTGGCTGCTTCTTGCATTTTAAGAACCGGCGGACGGCATCGTCGAAGTATCTTCCCCGCACGACGCATCCGACTTCGCTGAGGGGCGCGCCTTCAAACTTGGAGTAATCGTAGTCGATGCTTTCCACCAGTTGCTCCGCCATCTTGTCGTACAGGATAGCGTCTTTTCCTCGTCTGCTTTCTTTGGCTCGCATATAAAGCGGAATGAGCAAAGTCTCCGCTACAATGCTTTTAAATTCATACTTTTTCTTCATTTTTATCTCTATTATCGTTGAATAAATTCTTCCTCTCAAAAGCGAACAAAATTCAAATGCGTTCAAAAAAAGAGAGAGCTTATGAAATCAGACATTCATAAGCTCTCTCCAACCGAAAATCTCACCCGTCATGTATTCGGTGATGATTTGTCTCGTATGTTCCGGTCCTACCTTCTGCCGGATCATTTCTTCCAGCAAGTCGAACATCCAGATGGTGTGTAAATGGATGTAGAAATCGGAAATCCGGATGTTCAGTTCCGGATGTTTCTGTTTCATCTCCATAAGGTATGCCTTGAATACCGAAGTTGATTGGTCGGCATAGTCTTTCCTGAAATTTTCCAGCGAAGAGCCTTGGGCACGAAACAAGAGTAGTTCCAACCGTTTGCGATGACGCATCAGAAGGTCGAGGTATTCATCTACGACATAAAGAAAGTAATCTTTCGATTGCATGTCCATGATGTCTCTGCCCCGCCGTCCGTGGTGTTCGTCCAGCATTTGTTTGAAGGCTTGTGTTACCGGGCGGACTACTTCGCAAAACAGCTGGTCCTTGCTTGGAAAGTAGTTGTACAAGTTACTTACACCGACACCCGAGAGTTTTGAAACCTCGCGCATGGATGTTTTGAGGAATCCTTTCTGCAAGAAAAGGATTTCCGACTTTTCCAGGATATCTTTCCGTATGTCGTCTTTCAGTATCTGCATTTGATTTGTTTTATGCGGCAAAAATATCGACATTGTCTGCAAGGCGCAATACCTATTTGTACTGATTTTCGGGGAGGCGGATACCTCGGAAAAGGGAGGTTTGCTTTATCGACTTTTAGCGAAATTTTTGTTTTGCTCTGTTTCTTTTATTGGATAGCAATAGTTACCTTTAATGGGTTCAAATGATGTTTTTCATTCAGATGAGAATTAAAATTGTTTTTATATTGCTTATGGTTACGATATTTTCTAATTCATCTATTCCTGCCGAGCCGGGGCGGACGCGTAAGCCGGCGGTGGCAGGACGTTTTTATCCGGCGGATTCGAATGAGTTAAGGTCGGATGTCCGTGCTTTCTTAGCTGAAGCTGGGAGTCAGGGGACAACCCGGGTTCAGGCAGTTATTGTACCTCATGCAGGCTATGTCTTTTCTGGTGCGACGGCTGCGAAAGCTTTTGCACAAATTGCTCCGGAATCTTCTTTCCGTCGGATTTTCCTTTTGGGACCCAGCCATCAGGCTGCGTTCGACGGGGCTTCAATTAATACGGTATGTGATAGCTATCAAACTCCACTGGGGAAAATTGCGGTAGATCGTTCGGTTTGTGAGAAGCTCCTGCAAACAGATTGTGTTTTTGGTTATGTGGCGGAAGCTCATAGACAGGAGCATTGTCTTGAGGTGGAATTGCCTTTCTTGCAGGAACGACTAAAGGAGATGCCTCCTATCGTACCTATTATTATAGGTACCCAGAAACTGGAAAAGTTGCAACGCATAGCCAATGCTCTTCGACCTTATTTTACGGCAGAGAATCTGTTTGTCATCAGTAGTGATTTTTCTCATTATCCCTCTTACGAGGATGCATTGGAAGTTGATAAGACTACGGGCGATGCTATTCAGTCGGTTTCTCTTGAACGGTTCCTTCAGGTAATTGCGGACGGTTCAAGCCAAGGGATTCCTAATCTTTATACGATGGCTTGCGGGCAAGCACCGATAGCGGTGCTGCTGATGTTGGCGCAAAATAATAGAGGCTTGGAGATGAAGCATTTATTCTATTGTAATTCTGGTGATTCTCCGTATGGTGGGCGCGATGAAGTAGTGGGTTACCATGCTTTTACCCTTTTCCGTACTTCAGAGGCATGTCCATCGGATTCTTTTTCGTTAACGGATGAGGATAAGGCGGTCTTGCTCCGCATTGCCCGTCGGAGTATTTTGGATAAATGGACAAAAGACGGATTCCCTTCGTATGCATCGGAAGAGGTTAGTGATATGTTGCGGATGAAGTGTGGGGCTTTTGTTACCCTGCATTCACACGGGCAATTACGCGGTTGTATCGGAACATTGGTCGGAAACCGTCCGCTTTTTGAGGTCGTATCTGAAATGGCGCAGGCTGCCGCGTTTGAGGATCCTCGTTTCTATCCGGTAGAAGAAGCTGAAATGAAGGAAATACAGATAGAAATATCCGTGCTTTCCCCTTTGCGGCGGATTCATTCTATAGATGAGTTTGAATTGGGTCGTCATGGTATTTTTATGGTAAAAGGAGGACATCGCGGGACATTCCTTCCGCAAGTGGCCGAGGAAACGCATTGGAGCAAGGAGGAATTTTTAGGTCATTGTGCCCGCGACAAGGCCGGTATCGGTTGGAATGGTTGGCATGATGCAGAGTTGTATGTTTATGAAGCGGAGGTCTTTCATGAAAGAGCGTATGAATAAACCCGGACGGGAAGCCGAGTATTATGAGTGTTTATCTTCAGGGGTTGTCGCTTGTCATCTTTGCCCGCAGGAATGTCGGATACCGGAAGGCGGGGTGGGCCGTTGCCGGGGACGGCATAATCATGAGGGGCGGTTGTGGGCAGAAACTTATGGTCGGGTTTGTGCTTTGCAAATCGATCCGGTAGAGAAGAAACCTTTGTTCCATTTTTATCCCGGAGCCTGTTGCTTGTCTTTGGCCACAACCGGTTGTAATTTCTCTTGCCTGAATTGTCAGAACTGGTCTATCTCGCAAGCTGCTCCCGACGAGATAGAATCACGGTTTCTATTGCCTAAAGATATGGTTTCCCTGGCGGAAAGCTATGCTTGCCGGTTGGTAGCATATACTTATACGGAGCCCTTGACTTATTGGGAATATACCCGCGATTGCGCCAGGGTTTGCCGAGAGGCCGGATTGAAGAATATCCTGGTGACGGCAGGTTATATAAATGAGCGCCCGTTAGCCGATTTGTTGCCTTTCATTGATGCGGCGAATGTAGATTTGAAATCGTTTTCTGACGAGATTTATCATCGGATTAGCCAGGGACATTTAAATCCGGTTTTGCGTACCCTCCGGCAGATGTTAGAGGCGGGTGTATGGCTGGAAATAACGAATCTGGTTATACCCGGAGTAAATGATGATATGGAGATGATTCGGAGTATGTGTCTTTGGCTTTCCGAGCATGGTTTTGCCGGGCAGCCTCTTCATTTCAGCCGTTTCTTTCCACAATACCGGATGCAAAATAGATTGCCGACACCGGTTGAGACTCTTCTCCAGGCCCGCGAGATTGCTTGGGATTGTGGAATGGAATATGTCTATATTGGCAATGTCGCTTTGTCTGAAAGTGAGGATACGGTTTGTCCTGATTGTGGCGTTTCACTGATTCGTCGTAAGGGATATCAGGTAGAGGCGGTGGATTTTAATGGTCATTGTCCGTCATGCGGAAGACGAATTCCGGGATTTTGGAATAAGTAGGGATTTCTTCTTGCTTTAAATTCGTATTAGGAAGCGTTGATAAGTTACGTTTTAAAGCAATGAGGGCAAAAAAGCTTAAGAACTATTTTTCTGCTTCGGAAAAAGAGTGTATATTTGCCCCGCTAATAGAGAAATAGAAATAAAAAACTATGTCAGACAGATTATTTATCTTTGATACAACACTCCGTGATGGTGAACAAGTTCCTGGATGTCAGTTGAATACTGTTGAAAAAATCCAGGTGGCTCGTGCGCTCGAAGCTTTGGGAGTGGATGTGATAGAAGCGGGTTTCCCTATCTCCAGCCCAGGTGATTTTAAGAGTGTGGTTGAGATTTCGAAGGCAGTCACTTGGCCTACGATTTGTGCGTTGACCCGTGCGGTAGAGAAAGATATTGATGCCGCTTTTGAAGCATTGAAGTATGCGAAGCGAGGCAGAATCCATACGGGTATTGGAACTTCAGATCCGCATATTCGTTATAAATTCAACTCTACGCGAGAAGAAATCATTGAGCGTGCCGTAGCGGCAACCAAATATGCTAAGAAGTATATTGAAGATGTAGAGTTCTATTGTGAAGATGCCGGGCGTACCGACAATGAATACTTAGCCCGCGTGGTTGAGGCCGTTATCAAAGCGGGTGCAACTGTAGTGAATATTCCGGATACGACGGGATACTGCTTGCCCGACGAATATGGAGCCAAGATCAAATATCTTATGGAGCATGTGGACGGTATCCATAAGGCTGTCTTGTCAACTCATTGCCATAATGATTTGGGTATGGCTACTGCTAACACGGTACAGGGCGTATTGAATGGTGCACGACAGGTAGAAGTTACCATCAATGGTATCGGAGAACGTGCCGGGAATACGTCGTTGGAAGAGATTGCCATGATTTTTAAATCTCACAAAGAGAAGAATATCGTGACGAATATCAATACCACAAAGATTTATGGGGTGAGCCGCATGGTTTCCAGTCTGATGAATATGCCGGTACAGCCGAACAAGGCTATCGTAGGACGTAATGCTTTCGCACATTCGTCGGGTATCCATCAGGATGGTGTTTTGAAGAATGCACAGACCTACGAGATTATTGATCCGAAAGATGTTGGTATCGATGATAATGCTATCGTGCTGACGGCCCGCAGCGGACGAGCTGCCTTGAAACATCGTATGCATGTATTGGGCATTGAGGTAGATCAAGAGCGTTTGGATAAGCTGTATGAGGACTTCCTGAAGTTGGCCGACAAGAAGAAGGAAATCAACGACGATGATATTTTGGTACTTGCCGGTGCTGACCGTTCGCAAAACCATCATATCAAATTGGAATACCTGCAGGTAACAAGTGGGGTTGGTGTCCGTCCGGTAGCAAGTATTGGCTTGAACATAGCGGGCGAGAAATTTGAGGCTGCGGCTTCGGGAAATGGTCCCGTCGATGCTGCAATCAAGGCTTTGAAGCAAATCATTCACCGGCAGATGACTCTGAAGGAATTTACCATCCAGGCTATCAGCAAAGGTAGCGACGATGTGGGTAAGGTTCACATGCAGGTAGAATATGATAACCGTATGTATTATGGTTTTGGAGCGAATACCGATATTATAGCTGCTTCAGTAGAAGCATATATTGATGCGATAAATAAGTTTGTAAGATGAATACATTATTCGATAAAATCTGGGATGCTCATGTGGTACAGCAAGTGCCAGAAGGTCCCACACAACTCTATATCGATCGGCTTTACTGCCACGAGGTGACCAGTCCTCAGGCTTTTGCCGGTCTGCGTGAGCGGGGACTGACGTGTTTCCGTCCCGATCATATCTTTTGCATGCCCGATCATAATACGCCGACGCACGATCAGGACAAACCAATAGCCGACCCGGTTTCTCGTGCGCAGGTGGATACGTTGGCGAAGAATGCGAAAGATTTTGGCTTGACTCATTTTGGTATGATGGATAAGCGTAACGGGATTATTCACGTGGTGGGTCCGGAACGCGGTCTGACTTTGCCGGGTATGACCATCGTGTGTGGCGATTCCCATACTTCGACACATGGGGCGATGGGAGCTGTGGCTTTCGGCATTGGAACTAGCGAGGTGGAAATGGTTCTGGCTTCGCAATGTATCCTACAAACTCGTCCGAAGACCATGCGCATTACCATTAATGGTCGGTTGGGCAAAGGGGTGACAGCAAAAGATGTTGCCCTTTATATGATGTCGAAAATGACGACTAGCGGTGCTACGGGTTATTTTGTGGAATATGCCGGCGAGGCTATCCAGTCGCTGACTATGGAAGGTCGCCTGACCCTTTGCAATCTGTCTATCGAGATGGGTGCCCGCGGAGGAATGGTTGCTCCCGATGACGTTACCTTTGAATATATCAAAGGCCGCGATTATGCGCCGAAAGGTGAGGATTGGGATAAGGCTGTGGCCTATTGGAGGACGCTCAAAAGCGATGATGATGCCGTGTTCGATAAGGAAGTGCATTTCGATGCTGCCGATATCCAGCCGATGATCACCTACGGTACAAACCCGGGTATGGGTATGGCGATTACCGATCATATCCCAACTACGGAGGGCATGACCGATGTGGAAAAGTCTTCTTTTGAGAAATCACTGCATTACATGGGTTTCCAACCGGGAGAAAGTCTTTTAGGCAAGCCGGTAGATTATGTGTTCCTCGGTGCCTGCACGAACGGGCGTATTGAAGACTTCCGCGCTTTTGCTTCCATTGTCAAAGGGCGTAAGAAGGCCGGAAACATTACGGCTTGGCTCGTTCCCGGCTCTTGGATGGTGGATGCACAGATCCGCGAAGAGGGTTTGGATAAGATATTGGAAGAGGCAGGATTTGAAATCCGTCAGCCGGGTTGTTCAGCTTGCCTGGCCATGAACGATGATAAGATTCCGGCAGGGAAATATGCCGTATCGACTTCGAACCGTAACTTCGAAGGTCGCCAAGGTCCCGGCTCACGCACGCTCCTGGCCAGTCCGCTTACGGCTGCTGCTGCGGCGGTGACCGGTGTGATTACAGATCCGAGAGAATTACTATAAATGCCATTCGGCCTATGGAAGACTTAGAAGCAATAATCAGTACCCTTATCAGTAAGCAAAGAACTGCTTTTATAGGATCTGTAGATAAGGATGAATTTCCGAATATAAAAGCAATGCTTGCGCCTCGTAAACGGGAAGGTATTCGTACATTTTATTTTACAACGAATACCTCTTCTATGCGTGTTGCCCAATATCTGCAAAACAACAAGGCTTGCATTTATTTTTGTGAT
>CALVFH010000055.1 GCA_944326775.1 uncultured Parabacteroides sp. | reverse complement strand
TTTTCAATTACACTACTATTATTATTAATACTAATTAAAAACGTTCGCCCTCACGGGGTACTGTATTTTTAATCAGATGAAGGGGCGAACCCCTTCATCTTTTTATTACTAACTTATTATTTTACGCTAACCTTAACAGCTTCTTCACCGTCAACGCTTACGATAGCGATACCTGCCGGTACGCTAATGGTTGCGTTATCAGATGTCAAAACTTCGTTAGCTACGATCTGACCGAGGATAGTAGAAACTACTACGTTCTTGCCAGCTGCGTTCTTCACGTTAACGGCACCGTCGAGAGCGATTACCTTAACATCGGTTGCAGAGATAGCTTCGTTAGCGGTCGGAGCTGCCTGACGTTCAACAATTACACGCATTGCGTTGTCTTTGTCAGAGATGAAACCAAGGACACCGTTGAAGTTAGCCAAGTAACTTGAAGTGTTTGCTACACGGATTACATAGTTGTCTTCTGCGTCAGACGGTTTAACAATCTGATACTGGAAGTTCTGGATATTGCCGAGAATACCCTTGTTCTGGTCTGCTTTTTCAGCAACAAGAACTTCTTTGTTATCGACAGTAGTCTTCAAGGTGTCAGAATTTACCAATTCGCCTGCTTTGAAGATTGCCTTTGCATAAGAATCATCATTTATGAAAATCTCGTATGGATTATCATTAGCTGTCGTATGCATTTTGTCATAATATTCCAAAGAGTCGATTGCATTGAACATGAACTTACCGCCCTTAGCAATATAGAATGACGGGATAGCCTTTTCAGAAGCTGTCGTATCCACCCAGAATGTCAGGTCTTCATCAGCTTCTGTACGGATAGCGATGATTCCTTCGTTAGCATCATTAACATTGATGAAACCGCCATTTTCAGCTTCCAAAGAAACGTGAGTCGGTTCAGCAGCCAAGCTTACGCCCAGTTTCTCAGCTTCAAGATACAAGTTTACGTTGTCCAGGTTAGGAACAGCATAAGCATAAGTTGTTGTGTATGCATATCCAGTCTTTGATCTGTTAAGCTCTGCGCTCAAAGCTTCGCTGTCTTCATCTAAAGAAGAACTTGCATTAACCAATGCTACGGAACCATCGTAACGATATTTTACGATAACTTCTGTTGCGTTGCTTTCTGCTGTTGCACCAGTTAAAATATTAACTTTGTTGGATGTCCATTGCAGGTAAGCATCTTCTGCATCAACAACACGCATCTTGTAAGTGTAGTAGTTGACTAAGTCAGCAGCAGCTCTGTAAACTTTGTCATTGTTGTTATATACAAATCTTGTTGAGATGCTTTCTTCGTCAATCGTCTTTTCGTCGTTCTTCAAAACCGGTTCGAATACAACCTGCAAGCTTCTTGTTTCGCTGATGGTTGTCTTCTTATCGTTATTTTCATCAACGGCTACATACCATTTAACGTCTGTTGTCGGGTTGGTTGCAAATGCTAAACGATACGGCTCATTATTGTCGATGCCTTTCTGGAAGAAACCTGCGTAAGGATCAACTTCTACCGAATCCAATTCTACCACCATGTCGTTCATCGATTTAGACTCATACTTGGTGATATTCTTTGCATCCTCATGAGCAACAAATACATCATTAGAGATACCTACCAATTTATATTGATTTTCTACATCCGTAGCATATAACTGGGTAGTGAAATTTTCTCCTGTTTCAATATTTGTAAATGTTACTTTTTGATTGTCCGTATTAACATCCGTGATGGCGAATTGATATTGCGGAAGCTTTGTATCAATCAAGTCTGAACCTTGGGCAACTAATGTGTAAGCATCAGGATCGTTTTGATCACCATTAGCGGAAGCCAAGTACTTGCCATATTCGCTAACCTTTTCGTCAAGCATATCATCTTCACCGCTTACGAACTTGATCGTATAAACCGCAGCTTCTTTGGTTGTTTTCAATAAGTCGATGCCTTCAGTCAAAGAAGAAGTGCTGACTTTGAAAGAGGTAGCCTCAGCGGCATCAACTGTTGTTACGTAGTTAACACCCTGAATCTTTGTTACACCGATAGTCAGATTGTCAGTTGTATGTTCATCTTTGCCGGCCTCTTTAATAAAGTGAGCACCATTTACAGCCAATGTATATACACCAGGCTTGCCATACTGGTCAGGTTCTGTTACCGTAAAGATCGCATTCTTGATATATACCTGGTCGCCTGTAGTAGCATATTTAGGATCACTCTGCGGTTCATATTTGATCAAATCGCTACCGCTGATTGAGATCAGTTTCAAACCTTCTTTTTCTACCGTAGAAGTTTCATAGCTTTCAGACGGAGAAACGGCTATAAATGTACATTCGTTGAATGCATCAATATAAGCTGCTTGTTTTTCTTGATTATCATCGCCTTCGAAGCTGCTATAAGTAATTCTATCTCTACCATCAAGCTTTTCAGAAATTTCTTCTGGCATATCTAAGACGAAATAGAGACCTGCCTGTATTCTTTCACCTGTATCGCTATTTGTTGCAGCACCAAATTGAATAGCTTTGATTTTCTGAGAGAAGATGTTGTTTTCATCCTCAGTAGCATCAGCAGCTTCTGCCGGAGTCAAAGAGAAACCATCACCACCTAATACGGCATTCAGTTCAGATGCGCTAACAGTTTCGGATACAACTTTATAAGCATAGATTGCTGAAGCATTGCTTTGTCCTGTTAAAATTAGCCCCCTTCTTGAATTAAAACTTATGTATCTATTATTTTTTGCCTTCAGATAGCCAGTAGAATTATCGTATGTGAAATAAATGCTACTGTTTGCAGCTGTTGCATCTTTTACATCGGTTTCTAAGTAGTTTGTTCCATCAAATGCCAGATAGGTGCCTGTTTCTGCATTTTTGAAAGCATAATATGTTTCTCCAGCTTCTTTAGATTCTTCAACAGTCCATAAATAGTTGGTAACTTTTGCTGAACCGGAATCGAACTTTGTTCCATCATTATCTGCCGTTACTGCAGTTAAAGTAGTACCATCTGAGGTAAGACCAATTGCCAAATCACCAGTTGCAAATACATCTGGATTGCTGTTGTTATCGACAACCAAATAAATTTGTGCGCCTTTTTCAGGAGTACCTAATGCTGTTGGATCTAATTCAAAGTTAGCCGCCATAGCAGAGAAACTGCCGCCAGCCAACAACGCAGCTACTAAATAAGTAAACTTCTTGTTCATAATCACTTTAAATTTAATTGTTAATATTGAGGTTATTAATAAATTTCAATGATTAACAATTACGAAGCTGATAAACCAGCTCCGCTGCTTCAATTATGAACGGGCATAAAAAAAGCGCGGAACTGTGTTCATAGTCTATTCAAAAGGTATCGCCAAACACCTATCAACTGAACTACAAACAACAGCCCGCGCTCTATACGGTATAGTTCTTTTTAGAAAAATCAAAAAGAAGAATACGCCCAGAGCGCAAGCATTCATTGTCTATTACTCCCAGTTGATTAAAAAAATTGGCGATTTTTTTGAATAGGAATAATCTCCGTAAATGCTTCACATAATATTTCATCCGCCATCTGCGGGAACTCTTTCCCATGGGGATTCGATGCAAAGGTAAGTGCAATTTGTGAAACTGCAAGGAAAAACGCGGAATTTTTTCCATTCCTATGGTTTTTCTCAACGAAAGCATAGGTTTTTAAGGACGAAAGCATAGGTTTCCCCATTCTCCGGAGAGGCTTTCCAAAAAGGAGATACAACACTGCATGAACGGATAATAATAGCAAAGAAAATAGCATGGGAATATTTGCAATATGTAAATTAGCAGTTACCTTTGCGACAGATTGCGAATAAACTGGAAAGCAATATTATAACGAAAAGAATGGAGAATAAAATGGAAACTTATACTTTTGACGACATTAAAAAAGAAATCTACGGGGAAATCGGCACTCCCCGACGCGACAAGATAGAAGCAGAACTTGCTAATCTGCGCATAGGACTTCAAATACGCAATGCACGTAAGGAAAGGAGAAAGACATTGTAACAAAAGGACTTGGCGGGAAATTGGATATTCAAGTGACTGTATAAACCAATTCAGGAGAATCCATGAAACACCCAATTTTTCTCCCCAGCTTGTCATGGTACTCCTCTACAAAAAAAGGCTACCTCAACAATGACGAATTTCATTGCGAGGCAGCCTTTCCTTTTTAAATTAAGCAACTATTTTGAACCGCTATTGTTAAATCACATACAACGAACTGATGGATTCGCCGCTGCATACGCGACGGATGGCTTCCGCAAACATATCCGCTACGGAAAGAATCTTTACCTTATTGCATTTCTTGGAATAAGGGATAGAGTCGGTGAAAATCATCTCCGTCAGAGCCGACTGATCTACGCGGGTAGAAGCCGGGTCAGACATCACGGCATGGCTGGCGATGGCGCGAACCGATTTTGCTCCGTTCTCGAGCATCAGGTTGGCCGCCTTCGTAATCGTACCGGCCGTATCCACCATATCGTCGATCAGGAGGACGTCTTTACCTTTCACGTCACCGATAATGCGCATTTCAGCCACTTCGTTGGCACGCAGACGCGACTTGTGGCAAATCACCATCGGCAAGCCCAAATATTTGGAATAGCTGCTGGCACGCTTGGTACCGCCCACATCCGGAGTCGCGATACACAGGTTGTCCAACGGCAGGTTGTGCTGGATATAATCCAGGAAAATCGAAGAAGCATACAGATGATCCACCGGCACATTGAAGAAGCCCTGAATCTGGTCTGCATGAAAATCCATTGTAATCAGACGGTTGATACCTGCCGCACCCAGCATGTCGGCAATCAGTTTTGCGCCGATAGCCACACGCGGTTTGTCTTTTCTATCCTGGCGAGCCCAGCCGAAATACGGAATTACCGCAATGATAGAATGAGCGGAAGCACGCTTGGCCGCATCAATCATCAATAATAATTCCATCAGATTATCTGCATTGGGAAATGTAGATTGTACTAAGAAAACATCGCGCCCACGGATAGACTCTTCGTACGAAACAGAAAACTCACCATCGGCGAAATGCTGAATGTTCATCTGCCCCAGAGGACAGCCAAGACTCTTACAAATCTTCTCTGCAAGATATCGGGTGTTTGTGCCGGAAAACACCAGGAACGGAGTTTGTTTACTCATTATTTCAACTATTTTTCGATTGTATTAAAAATGAATTTGCTGCAAAGGTACGAAAAGATTGGCAATTACAAATCCTTACTGTATGTAAACTTGATAATCCGCGCGGAATAACCGGGAATGATTACCTGATAAGGCCAAGCATCGGTAAGCGTGCCGATTGTCTTTTTCCCGGTAATAAGGTCGGTTTCCCAAGCCGCCTGGTTTTCCTGGAATCCCAGCGCCCGGAAAGCATCGGTCGGGATGACCACGCGCACTTTCTGCTCCGCGGAATCAAAATTGGCAACCACCAAGACAACCTCGTCCTCATATTTCCGGAGGAAAGCATACTGATGATGCACATTAAAATAAGGATTCGTACCGTTCACATACATCAAATCATAGAACGCTCCGTTTACGAAAGCCGGCTCGCTTTTGGCCAGATTGAGGATACGCCCATAGGCATCGCGTAGCAGACGCTGGTCGCTGTCCAGACATCCGCCATCGAAAGTACCGCCATTGATCCAGTTGCGCAATGAACGGACACTCCAATAGTCGAAAATCGTTGTCCGCCCGTCGCGCCCGCTAAATCCTTCCTCGTCCATACCCGGCTCACCCAGCTCCTGTCCGCTGTAAATCATGACCGGATTGGTATTCATCAATGCCGCAACGACCATACCCGGAATGCCCGGCCAGGGATTCCCGGCAAAGAAATCGGAAGCGATGCGCTGCTCGTCGTGATTTTCCAGAAAGTTCAACATGTGCTCCTGGATGCCTCCCAGCGATTGCCAGCAGCGCGGGATGTCGGCGGCATGCTGCCGGCGGCACATCACGTTGCGAAGCGTATCGTACAACCCCACTTTATCGTAGAGATAATCAAAATGTCCGGTAAAGATATAGTTCCGGTATTCGGCCGGATTATAGACTTCGGCAATGAAACAAACCGGGTAATCGTGCTTGATGACCGGAATCACCCAGTTCCAGAATTCCACCGGCACCATCTCGGCCATATCGCAACGGAAACCGTCAATTCCTTTCGACGCCCAGAAAAAGAGAATATCACGCATCTTGAGCCAGGTGCTGGGTACCGGATTAAAATGCTTGGTACGCCCATTCATATAATCCACCCCATAGTTCAGCTTGACAGTCTCATACCAATCGTTCCGGCTCGGATGCGCATTGAAGCAATCGTTACCCGTTACTTTAGCCGGAAACTCACTATACTGATAATATTCGGGATCGCCTTCCGCCCCCAAGGAGAGCGTCAGGACCTGCCCCGGCAAATAATAAAAATTATTGTTCGGATCGAAAGCCTTCGACACATTGTCGCGCTGGCCCAAATCTTCCACATAAGGCAAACGCGCATCAGACTGGTATTCACGAGCCACATGGTTTGGTACGAAGTCAATAATCACTTTCAGACCCGCCTCGTGGGTCCGACGCACCAACGCTTCAAATTCTTCCATACGGTTCGGCACCGAATCGGCTAAATCAGGATCTACATCATAATAATCCTTGATTGCATAGGGCGAGCCGGCATTTCCTTTTACTACGGCGCTATGATCTTTCTGTATATGATAATAGGTATAGTCGGTCTTCGTAGCATGCTCGATAATTCCCGTGTACCAAATATGGGTGATTCCAAGTTCCTTAATCTGTGCCAATGCCTTGGGAGTAAAAAACGAAAACTTCCCAACCCCGTTGTCATTGATATTTCCGTTTTTCACCAACGCGGCATTCAGATTGCCAAACAAACGTGGAAACACCTGATAAATCACCATCTTTTCTTTTTCTACTCTTCCTGTATCCATAGACATAAATCTTTATTATACAAAAACTATCCGTATTGCCAAACATACGGATATCCGACTAAGCATTCAGCGCCGGATGAATCCCCGCCCGGATTGCCTTTACCATGGAATCATCCAGCTTATTTTCCCGTACCACCTCGGTAAAAGTTTGCGTGGCAGCCTTATATCCAAGACTCACCAACTCATTGATACTTTCCAAATCGAACGTCTTATAAAGGCCTACTTGCTTGGATTCAATCAAGACATCGCACAGCTCCCGATCCTCCAATGTATTCGCCTGAAAAATATAATGATACGAGCGTTCAGCTATATGAAACAATGTCTGTTTATACTTTTGAGGAAGCAACGGACTGACATTAACCCCTATCACACGTTCACATTCTTCACGGATTACCGACACCGGGAAATTCCGGAACAATCCGCCATCCACATAATGAATGCCATCTATCAACACCGGACTGAAAATAATCGGGATACTGCATGACGCCGTTACGGCTTCCACCAAATCGCCCTCGCGAAACTCATGGCTCCGACCATTATCCAGATCCGTCGCGACAATCACCATGGGCAAGGGAAGTTCTTCAATCCGTTTAGCTCTGAAATGCCGCTTCAAGAAAACCTGAAAGCGCTCCGTGTCGAACAAACCGGATTTCGGCAACTGCAGCTGAGTAAACTCAGAAAACTCCCGGCCGGCAAACAACAATTTAATCTCTTCTGCCGAATAACCATCGGCAAAAAGAGACCCCATCAAGGCACCAACACTGGTCCCTGCAATGATATCCGGTTTCAGGCCACATTCCTCCAATGCTTTAAACACACCAAGATGAGCAAACCCTCTTGCTCCGCCCCCGCTTAGGGCAAGCCCCAGTTTATAAGGCTTTGATGATGTCTCTGTATCCGTCATACTTCCAAAAAACTTCGTTCATCGTGTCAAAGATGCCACTTTTTTTTCACAAATCCTTTTTTTACATGCTCTTTTTCCCGCTATAACACGATTTTTACCTATTTGTAGCTATTTTGGAACATCGCTATTTATTTTTCTTTACATTTTATACTTTTGACTAATTTGGAAAAACCTTATCTTTGTGCATTACAGAATTCAATTTATTATTTTCTCTATTGACCAAAATGAAGCAACTGAATGTGCCATATGTGCCTATGCTTGATATGTTGGATTTATCTTCAGCAAATTTTTGCCTTGAAAAATACGCCCATAGAGAGTATATCGATTCCGTCAATTGGCCTCAATCATATTCATACAAGCCAATTGTCGTATTAGACATCGCCAGGAGTGACAAATTTTTATATTTAAGCTTTTTCGTCAGAGAAAATTCCATCCGCGCCGTCGCCGATAAAGATGGCACACCGGTATATACGGACAGCTGTGTGGAATTTTTTGTCAAGCAGGAAGACTCGCCGATTTACACAAATTTCGAGTTCAACTGCATTGCGACGTGCGATGCAGCCCATCGCGTATCTCGTCAAGAAAAAACACCTTTTACCCCGACGGAATATGCGCAAATCCGCCGTTACGCCAGCCTGTCAAATAAACCTTTTACCGAAAAGAGCGGTTTATTTATTTGGCAAGTATGCGTATCCATTCCTTTTTCGCTGATGGGAATCGATCCGGATTCTTTACCCACCAAAGTATTGGGCAACTTTTACAAGTGTGCTGATGCGACACAAAACAAGCATTATCTGAGTTGGAATCCCATCGACTTGCCTCAACCGGAATTTCATTGTCCGCAATTTTTTGGAGAGTTATACCTTTAAATTCCGAATTTAACAACATATTGTCGTGAAGAATTCAGGATTTACTTTACAAAAGCGCCTTCGGAGTTTCCGCTATGCCTTCAACGGCATTCGCCTGCTGATAACAGGCGAACCTAATGCGTGGATACATTGCGCCGCGGCTGTAACCGTTGTCATAGCGGGAATAATTCTGGATTTGAGCAAAATGGAGTGGATCGCTGTTATCTTTGCAATTGGAACCGTACTTTCGGCCGAAGCTGTCAACTCATCAATTGAAGCTCTGGCGGATGTTGTTTCTCCGGAATACCGCGAAGGCATCAAACGCGCCAAAGACCTGGCTGCCGGGGCCGTACTGCTTTTAGCAATAGCCGCGGCAGCTGTAGGTCTCATCATTTTCGTCCCTAAGCTGGTTTCTCTCTAATTGATCATCTTAATCGACAAGATAGACATGAAACATCTAATTCTTACCCTACTTCTTGCTTTTGTCTGTCTGTTCCAAGCCGGAGCCCAGACACTGCCAGTCAGTGACGCCCGAAAAGCAGTCCGGACCTCGGGAGACGTACTTGCCTTTGTCACCCCGGCGGCCAGCCTCATCACCGTATTAGCACTCAAAGACTGGGAAGGCCTGAAACAGGGAGCGTTGACCGGCGTTACCACCTTAGGGGTTACGTATGCCTTAAAATACCTGATTAAGAAAGAGCGTCCGGACCAGAGCGACAACCATTCTTTTCCATCAATGCACACCTCCGTTTCTTTTGCAGGGGCTGCTTTTATCCAGCGCCGGTACGGTTGGAAATGGGGTATCCCGGCATACGCCCTTTCGGCATATGTTGGCTGGAGCCGGGTTTATGGAAAGAAACACGACTGGTGGGATGTCGTAGCCGGAGCCGCAATAGGTGTCGGAAGTGCCTATATCTTCACCCATCCCTTTGCCCGCAAACACGATTTGAACATCAGTCCGGTAGCAGGAGGAGACGGAAGCATGGGCCTTTACGTTTCAATGCGTTTCTAAGATAGTTTATAAACCAATCATTCAAGAAGCAATGCTTAGTTTGATTAATTTAGAGTGGATATTCAGTTCGATTTTCCTTTTGCTCTATGTCGTGACCATACTCGGTCTATGCCTGGTCATCATCGCTGAGAACCGGAATCCGTTAAAAACGATTCCCTGGGTTGTGGCCGTACTTCTCGCCCCGGGCATAGGTCTGCTTTTTTACCTTTTCTTTGGACAGGACAACCGAAAGCAGCGAATAATCTCCCGACGGACATATAAACGCATCATGAAGCGTCCTCACACCGAACGCATCCTGCAAGATGCTTGCAACCTTCCGCCCGAATACAGGCCGTTAGCCACCTTGTTAAAAAACAACAACCGAGCCTCCTTACTCTATGGCAGCCGCATCAAAACCTTCATTACCGGAAAAAGCAAATTCGAGGCACTCCTCCAGGATTTACGGGAAGCCAAACGCTACATTCACATCGAATACTACATATTCTGCAACGACCATGTAGGCAACGAAGTGCGCGAAGTTCTTATGGCCAAAGCCAAAGCAGGTATAAAAGTTCGCTTACTCTATGACGACGTAGGATGCTGGAACGTCCCCAATTCCTTTTTCCGAAGCATGAAAGAAGCCGGCATCGAAGTTTATCCATTCTTGCGCGTAGCTTTCCCAAGTTTCACGAGCAAGGTGAATTATCGAAATCACCGGAAAATTGTTGTCATCGACGGGAAAATAGGCTATGTTGGCGGAATGAATGTAGCCGACCGTTATGAAAACGGCTGTTCATGGGGATGCTGGCGAGATACCCATTTCCGCATCGAGGGGAAAGGAGTACATGGCCTGCAAGCGGCCTTCCTGATAGACTGGTATGCCGTAAGCAAACAATTCCTGAACAGTAAACAATATTATCCCAAAGTAGAGGTTTTCGAAGATACCATCATGCAAGTCATCACCAGCGGTCCTATCGGACCTTGGCGGACACTGCTGCAAGGTATCATCCGCACCATCACCAACGCCCGCCAATACGTCTATATCCAGACCCCATACTTTTTACCGACAGAAGGGCTGAACCAAGCCCTGCAAATCGCCTCTCTCGAAGGGATAGATGTCAGACTGATGCTTCCGCTCCATTCAGACACCCGCATCACCCACCTGGCCAGCCGTTCGTTCATCGACGACTTGCTGCGGGCCGGGGCCAAAGTCTATTTTTACCGACCAGGATTCCTGCATGCCAAATTAGTTGTCTGCGACGACTATATCTCATGCATTGGCTCTGCCAATATGGATTTTCGAAGTTTCGAACACAATTTTGAAATAAACTGCTTCGTCTATCAACAAAACTTCGCCCAGCAGATGAAGAAAATATTTATCCGGGACATGCAGGATTGCGACCGTGTATTGCCCGAAGTCTGGAGCAAACGATCCTGGAAAAAGAAATTCTGCGAATCGTTTATGCGTCTGTTCTCACCTCTCCTTTAAGGAAAATACTGAAATTGACCGAGCCGTAAACCCGATGTTGAAAAAAGAAAGGCAGAGCCGAAAAATCAAGGGATGCCGGATGCTCCATCACGAAAACGCCTCCTTCGCGAAGAAACCCTTCCTCAAAAATCAAGCACGGAACCTCAGGTAATTCTTTCAAGGCATAAGGAGGATCTGCAAAGATAAAATCATATCCTTCCTTCTGCCCGCCAGAACGGAGGAACCGAAACACATCTCCCCGAACCAAATGCAAATTATTATCCTTAAGTTCTTTAGCCACTTTGGCTATAAACGAAGCATGGGCATTGTTTTTTTCAACAGCCGTAACCGTAGCACACCCTCTTGAAAGCAATTCAAAAGAGATGCTTCCCGTCCCCGAAAACAAGTCAAGGGCATCCAATCCGTCGAAATCCATGAAATTAGATAAGACATTAAAAAGATTTTCTTTGGCAAAGTCGGTTGTCGGACGCGCACTAAACGATGATGGAACATCAAAACGGCGTCGGCCATATTTTCCACTGATAATTCTCATAATTCAACTGAATAAATATACAATTTCCAAAGGGAGCTCCTTCCAGATATTTTCATCACGAAGATAAGCGTCAGAAGACAAAGGTACAGGATTTATATGCCGCAAATAAAGACTTAAGGTCTGACGCAATTCTCCACAACCAACGGAATCGCCAGCAATAAACAGACGATCAGCCAACTGGTCAAAACCTTCCTGTTTCCAAACATACAACACATAATAGACCCTATCATGCGAGCTCTTTACTTCAAAAGAATTTGCCAACAGAAGTTTACCCTGAGGAGCAAAACAAACCAATTCAATGCGTTGCTCTGTCAGCACAACAAACATCTGCTTACATAACGAATTCTTACTCAAACTTTCCCACTGCGACAAGAACAACGTCGCCGGATGAAGGAACTCCGGAGCAGAAAACGAACGGGAACAAAAGGCATAAATATCTTCCGGCAAAGAAAAAAGCAAAGCTGTCCTATCGGGTAAAAAATTGACCAAAACATGATCGGTATCTAACTTATCCGGGAAATTAAAGGCAAAAAGTTCAGCTTTCCGTTCTTCCTCAAAATAAGCTTCCGGCACTAACGTATAAGGACGATTCGTGACCAAAACACTGAAGTGCTTATATTTCCAAGCCAAACATTCATTCGCAAAAAAACATTCCTGGAGGGAAGCCAGATAATTTTGAGGCTGACTGAACAAAATCCGCTGACTGAACAAATCTTTCTTGACCGCATGGCAACAGAAAAAAGAAAGTCCACCCGGCTCAAGCCGGATGGACGCCAAATTCTTTTCCGATTGCCCTATCGTCAACGTATCAGGAATACGAATAACCATAGGCACAATTTTTCAGTCAAATTATTCCCAGTTACCTGCGTTGTTGTTGATTTCTTCCAACGAACCTACACGCAAACCAGGATATTTGCCTTCCTTCACAGCCTTGTCTTTCAAGTTGTACTCCAACTGCGGATTCAAGTCACCCAAATAAGAATCATAAGGAACTTCGCAAACGAAAACCTTGATTTGGTAACCGGAACCAGAAGTCAAAGTAGCTGTATCCATGTGGAATTCAACTTTCTTACCCGGAACGCCAGGAACATAACGCATGTTATCTACGTCATAACCTTTGCCCAGCAATGTATCGACGGCTGTAACCCACATCGTATCACGACGGATTAAACCTTTCTTTACAGCTTCAGCTTCAGTCATACCCTGTTCCAACTGTTCGTCCGTCAAGGTACCTTCCTTAATCAGGAACGGCAACTTGTATTCCTTCAGGAACTTTTCCAACTCGTCAAAGTTTGCCGCATGCCGATTGTACTGATTCTTGAACTCAATCTGCGCCGTACGAATGTCCATCAAACGTGCAATAATCGCATTATTACGGGCCTCCTTCTCCTTATCGAAGTTGATAGGCGTGATAATACTCTGATAACACATGTAGAAAAGCACGACAACGGCTACTGCTAATAAAATTTTCAATGTAACTTTCATGGTGTACTATGTTTTGAATTTATTTTTTGCTATTTCACTCGGCAAATTTAGAAAAGAATATTTAATACACTATCTTTATCGCCAAAATAATTACATAGAAAATGATAAATAATTTCCTCTGTACTCAAATTTCGCAAAATTTCCCCCATAAACCGACCGACGACCAACGTTTGGCGATGCAAACTATCGCCGATTTTCTCCTTTCACCGGAAACTGACAGCCTCCTGCTTTTGAAAGGTTATGCCGGTACAGGAAAAACCTCCCTTGTGGGTGCACTCGTCAAAACCCTGACTTCGCTCGAACGGAAAACCGTCTTACTGGCACCTACGGGACGGGCGGCTAAAGTCTTTTCTTCGTATGCCGGGCATAAAGCCTATACGATTCACAAAAAGATTTACCGGCAAAAAGCCTACTCCAACGAAATGGGAAATTTCCTCCCTGCCGATAATTTTTACAAAGATACAATTTTTATCGTAGATGAAGCATCAATGATCGCAAATCAAACACCAGATGGCAATATTTTTGGTTCAGGCAGACTTTTAGACGACCTGATTCAGTATGTTTATGCCGGTGAAGGCTGCCGCTTGATGCTGATGGGCGACGTAGCCCAACTTCCACCTGTAGGTCAGACAAGCAGTCCGGCTTTAGACTGCCAAGTACTTGGCGGATACGGGCTCCGGGTTCATGAAGTAACCCTGACCCAAGTAGTCCGCCAAGAACAGGATTCGGGAATTCTCTACAATGCCACCCGCATTCGCGAAGCGTTGCGCTTACATCAGGTAGAAAACTTTCCCAAACTACAGCTGAAAGGATTTCAGGATTTCCGTCAGGTCAATGGAGAAGATCTGATAGAAGAAATCTCATCCGCCTACCATCGCGACGGACTGGAAGAGACGATGGTCATCGCACGCTCCAACCGACGAGCCTCTGTATATAATAATGGTATTAGAGCACGTATTCTTTGGAGAGAAGAGGAACTTTCATCCGGCGACCGGCTGATGGTGGCACGGAACAATTACTTCTGGACTTCCGGGAACAAAGAAATGGATTTCATCGCCAATGGAGAGATTATCCAGATCCAACGTATTCGCCGGACTTACGAAATGTATGGCTTCCATTTTGCCGACGTCATTGCCCAATTTCAAGACCATGACTTGGAACTGGAACTTAAAATTCTTCTTGACACGCTCCACAGCGATACCCCCTCACTCAGTAAAGAACAGAACAATAACCTTTTCTATACAGTACTCGAGGACTATGCCGACATCACAACCAAAGCCGGGAAGCTTCGCAAGATGAAAACCGATCCGCATTATAATGCCGTGCAAGTAAAATATGCCTACGCAATTACTTGCCACAAAGCCCAAGGTGGGCAATGGCGCAATGTTTTCCTCGACATCGGCTATATCACTGAAAATATGTTAGGTGAAGACTTCTACCGCTGGCTTTATACAGCCTTTACTCGTGCCACGGAAAACCTCTATCTGGTAAATCTTCCAACAGAATTCATAGAATAAGTTATATTTAGCCTATTCTTTTCACAAGGTTTCATTATATTTGCGCCATGCAATTGACTGCACGCCACAGCACAGATCGATTGCACCCCTGCAAGGGATGAACAGTTCATACATTTTTATATATAATACATATACTAATGACGACAATCGACCAGTTATCGGAAGAACTCCGCAATTTGGGAATAGCAGTTCAACAGGCAAACCCGGAAAATCCTTCAGCCGAGGATGTGGCAACCATTACCCGCCATATTTCTCAGTTATGGGAGAAAGCCGGCCAATTACAAGCGGAATATTGTCTCCGTTCAGCTGAAAAATTACGGCAACGCGAAGAGACAATCCGCATCCTGGAAGAAAAATTGGAGGCCAGACCAGCCATTGAACCTGTACCTGCCCCCCCTTCTAAACCGAATCAGCAAAAAGAACAAACGGATGAAGCAAAGGACGAACCCAACAGCGGCCCGCAAGCCTCTTCTCTTGCCGACGTGCTGGAACGCAAACAACTGATCGACCTTCGCAAAGCATTCAGCCTGAATGACCGTTTCCGTTACCGTAAGGAACTTTTCGACGGCGACGAAGCTCGGATGAATGCAGTCTTAGATGACTTAAACCGATTGGATTCGCATGACAAGATTCTGGAATATATTCATGAAATTCTCGATGACAAAAAAGACAATCCGGCATTAGCGGATTTTATTAAACTTTTAGAGAAAAGAAAAATCTAACAAACAATAATGATGGATTGTCCTGAACTCCGCAATTCATCATGTTTAAAATATAAAATGTCAAATATGGCAAAACTAACAGTAGTTCCAACTCCCGTAGGCAACCTGGAAGATATGACTTTCCGGGCCATTCGGGTTTTGAAGGAAGCCGACTTGATTTTAGCGGAAGATACGCGGACAACCGGCATTTTGTTGAAACATTTCGAAATCGAAAACAAAATGCAGTCGCACCACAAATTCAACGAACACAAAACCGTTGAACAAATAGCCAACCGTATCCGAAGCGGAGAAAACATCGCGCTGGTTTCTGATGCCGGAACACCGGCCATCTCCGACCCGGGATTTCTCCTGGTTCGCGAATGTGTCCGGCAAGGAGTTGAAGTGGAATGCCTGCCTGGCGCAACGGCTTTTGTACCGGCCTTAGTTGCCTCGGGACTTCCCAACGAAAAGTTTTGTTTTGAAGGATTCTTACCTCAAAAGAAAGGAAGGCAGACAAGGCTGATGGAACTGGCTACGGAAAGCCGAACCATGGTATTCTATGAATCGCCATTCCGGTTGAGTAAGACCCTTCAACAATTTGCTGAAATCTTCGGAGCTGAAAGACAAGTTTCCGTATCTCGCGAAATCTCTAAAATACATGAAGAGACCATCCGAGGGACACTGAGTGAAGTCATTACCCACTTTGCCGAACATGAACCCAAAGGCGAGATTGTCATCGTCCTGGCAGGCATGAAAGACAAAAAGGAAAAGAGAAATGAAAAAGATAAGGAAGAAAATGTTTAACGTAACACACCCATGTAACATGAAAAAAGTAGCATTAATCACATGTTTCTGCACGACATTACTGATATCGTGCAACCAACATTCTGCTGAAAACAAACGTCTCCAAGCAGAGAATGACTCGTTGAAGATTGAAAATCTGAAAGCGACAGAAGAGCTGAACGACATGTTGTCTACCTTAGACGAAATCGAAGCCGATTTCCAATCTATACGCGATGCAGAGAACTACCTCACTATCCAACAGCAACAGGGTGGAGAGATGACCCCGGACCGTAAGGAGCAGATCAAGCAGAACATGAAGCTCATTTCTGAAACATTGAAAAAAAATAAAGAGCAGATCGCTAAATTGGAAGAGCAGATGAAACAAAGCGGCATCCAAAGTGCAGCTTTGCGGAAAACTATCGATCGCCTGAACAAGGAAATTGAGACCAAATCGGCTGAAATCGCTTCTCTGCGCGACCAGCTCGCCCAAAAAGATGTACGCATCCAGGAACTCGATGAAATGGTAAGCGACCTCAACGATAACGTAGAAAACCTTTCTACAACGGCGGCGGCCCAAGCTGAAAAACTGAGCGAACAGGACAAAGCATTGCACACAGCTTATTATTGCTTCGGTACATCAAAAGAACTGAAAGCACAGAATATTCTGAGCAAAAACGGATTGTTCGGCAAAACGAAAGTCCTGCAGGCTGGTTTCAACAAAGATTACTTCATCTCTATTGATATCCGCGAAGTAACAGAAATTCCTTTGTTCGCCAGCAAAGCAAAACTGCGCTCGAATCACCCGGAAGGAAGCTATGAATTCATAGAAGACGCTGACAAAAACCTGACCCTGCATATTACAAACGTTGAACAATTCTGGAGTTTAGGTAAATACCTGGTGATTGAAGTAGGATGAAATATTATAAAAACTTATTTATCGATTTGGACGATACCCTGCTGGATACCGCCCAAAACAATCGGGAATGCCTCGAAGAGCTCTATGCCGACTATCATATGGAACGGCATTATGCCTCTTTCGAGGCATTTTACAACATCTATATGCCACATAACTTGGAGCTATGGGCACAATACCGCAAAGGTGAAATAAACAAACAAACCCTGGTGGTAGAACGTTTCCGCTATGTGTTCCGTCCACTTGGCATAGAAGATACACAGACTGTTCTAAAGATAAATTGGGACTTTTTGGAACGGACAACTCACAAAAAAAAGACGATTGAAGGTGCACAGGAACTGATGGCCTACCTTAGCCGTCGCTACCGCACTTTTATCTTATCCAACGGTTTTCGCGAAGTACAGGCAAAAAAACTGGCATCAGCCGGTTTAGAACCGTATTTCAGCAAGATGATACTTTCAGAAGATGCCAATATCCAGAAACCTCACAAAAAGATTTTTGATTATGCACTCATCAACACCAACTCACGCCGAAGTGAGTCGCTAATGATTGGAGACAGTTGGGACGCTGATATCGTCGGAGCATACAACTCACACATCGACCAAATCTGGTTTAATCCAGCCGGACTGGAACCACAAGGTTTCATCCCGACACATACTGTGAAAACATTACAAGAGATTTGTAACATCCTTTGAAAGGGCAATTCTCCCAAAGTTATTTGCTCCCCATGTATTTTATTTCTTAACCCCATAAAAAAGCCGGACGACTCGCGATATCGCCCGGCTTTTCATCTTTATATTCCTGAGTGATTATTCACCCAACAAAATTTCCATAATCTGGCAAGCAGCTTTCGATACGTTTGTACCCGGACCGAAGATAGCAGCAACACCAGCCTTATACAAGAAGTCGTAATCCTGTGCCGGGATAACACCACCAGCTACAACGATGATATCCGGACGACCCAGCTTCTTCAGCTCTTCGATTACCTGCGGAATCAAAGTCTTGTGTCCAGCAGCCAACGAAGAAACACCCATTACATGAACGTCATTCTCAACCGCCTGGCGAGCAGCTTCCGCCGGAGTCTGGAACAACGGACCCATATCCACGTCGAAGCCACAATCGGCATAACCGGTAGCAACGACTTTCGCACCACGGTCGTGACCGTCCTGACCCATCTTAGCAATCATGATACGCGGTTGACGACCTTCTTTCTTGGCAAACTCGGCAGTCAGCTTGCAAGCTTCCTGGAAGTCTGCATCGTTTTTAGTTTCTGATGAGTACACGCCTGAAATTGTTCTAATAATTGCTTTATAACGACCTACAACCTTTTCGCAGGCATCGGAAATTTCACCCAAAGAAGCACGAACAGCAGCAGCCTTTACAGCCAGTTCAAGCAAGTTGCCTTTCTTTGTACGAACACATTCCGTAATATCATTCAATGCCTTTTGAACGGCTGCTTCATCACGATTTGCACGGAGTTGCTTCAACAGTTCAATCTGTTCGTTACGTACCGCTGTATTATCGATTTCCAAGATATCTATTGGAGCTTCCTTCGGCAGACGATATTTATTTACACCAACAATGGTCTGAACACCAGAGTCGATACGAGCCTGCGTACGGGCAGCAGCTTCTTCGATACGCATCTTCGGCAGACCGGTTTCGATAGCCTTAGCCATACCACCCATGCTTTCGATTTCCTGAATCAAAGC
>CALVFH010000054.1 GCA_944326775.1 uncultured Parabacteroides sp. | reverse complement strand
CCACGAGTGCCATAAATCGTTTCGCCATAGATTTTCATCCAATCCCCGACTTCTTTCAGCCGTTGCACCGCCGTAGCGGGAAGTTCCCCGTTGGGTTGCGGTCCGATGTTCATCAAGAGGTTTGCATTTTTTCCGGCGGCTTTCACCAAATAGTGGATAAGCTCTTTGGTCGATTTGTAATCTTGGTCGGTGATGCTGTATCCCCAGGTGTGATTCATGGTTTCGCAGGTTTCCAGCGGCAGCGAGGTAACTTTCTGTCCGGCGGAAAATCCGGCTTTGTTCTCACCGGGAAGATCGCGCTCGAAAAGTTGGAAATCTTCGCCCGCATAGGGTGCGCGATGATGGTTATTCCCTACCATGCACGACGGTTGGAGTTTATGTATTAACGCATATTGCTCTTCCAGTTGCCAGTCGAAATCTTCCGGCTGGTCCCAAACTCCGTCGAACCAGATGGCGCCAATGTCACCATAGTTTGTCAGCAATTCCGTCAGCTGGTTGTTCATGAAACGATAGTATGATTCCCAATTCTCCTTGCCTTTCTCTCTGCCCGTGCCGTGACCGGTATTTCCTAACGGATAGTCGGGTCTGCGCCAGTCGAGATGCGAATAGTAGAAATGCAGTTTGATACCTTGACGATGGCATTCATCCGCTAATTCCTTGATAAGGTCGCGTTTGAACGGAGTCGCATCTACAATATCGTAATCGCTCTGTTTGGTGTCGAACATAGAGAACCCATCGTGATGGCGCGACGTTATACAGATGTATTTAGCCCCCGATGCCTTGATGGCGGATACCCATTCCGCGGCATCAAACTCAATCGGATAGAAACCCGAAGCTAATTTCGCGTATTCTTCCCAATTCAGATTCTTGTTGTTCATTACCCATTCCCCGTCACCCAGCATACTGTAAATTCCGTAGTGCAGAAAAATTCCAAACTTATTATCCTGAAACTCTTCCTGGGATTTCCGGATTTCCGCACTGGGCTCATACGTCGTTTGCTGTGCAATTCCGGGAACACAAAGCACCGTCGAAAGCAGCAATGAATAAATCGTTTTTCTCATGTTTTTCATGTCTTTAAAATGAATACTTGATTTCGCAAATATAGTCAGAAATCGGTTTATTTCATACTGTCGGACGGTCATCAGGCTCTTCCGTTATCTCGCCGCCCGGTGTTTCCGGCGTATCAGTGCCTTCACCGCCTGAAGTTCCCGGTGTTTCCTCTTCTTCATTCTCCTCCTCACCCGGTTTGTTGCTTGAACCGGACTGGGCAGCCGTTGTTTTATATTCGGCAATCAGTTGATTGATGGTTTGAATGAATTCTTCCAGCGGGTCTTCTGCGTTCAAAACGGAATTGATAGCTGGCCCTTCGGGTTCGCTACTCGTCGTTTCATCTACTAAGCTTTTGTACAAAACTTGCGAATTCACCGCCGAAACAATATCCCGATAAGCCGCATCAAGAGCCAAACGCGCATTGCGCGTTGCATTCAGCGTCCGACCTTTGTTTGATTTCGTGCGGGACATAGACAACGCAACATAATTATCATTTGCTTCAATCATCGAATCCAGATTATCCATCTGACCGAGGGCTGTGATATATTCTGAAAGTGGCGCTTCCTTCAAAGCTTTGCCCATATCATTCAGCGTAGCCGATTCATCGCGCCGTCCCTTACGAAGCGGATTGCCATAACTATCCATTCGATTGATAATGTATCTGGCCTGTTTGCGTTTCTCCACATCCAGGTTGTGTAGGTCTGCGTCTATATGGGAATAAAGACATAAATAGGCCTCACCACGTTGTTTATCCAATTCAGTAAGCTCTACCGTCAGATTATTCTTTCGTTGCATGTTGTACACATCATCAAACGCATCGAGCGCAGAAGTAAATTTTTCGTAACATTTCGTAATTCTTAGCGCAGCAGGTGTGTATTCCTGGATAGTACTATTTACATCATTAATGAACTGCGCATAAAGCGAATTAGTAAAAGGCGTAAGCCTTAATTCTTGAATTGTGTCCATTTTACTGCTTTTTTAAATGGTTAATCATATTAATTTGTTTTATTTTCCATAATATCAAGATGATATGAAAATGTTGCAGTCTGCATTATTATTTGCGCTGGCAGCGCGAGGTCTGTTGCAGCTTGCATTGTTCTTTGCGCTGGCAGCGCAAAGCTTGTTGCAGCTTGCATTGTTTCTTGCGCTGGTAGCGCAAAGGCTGTTGCAGTTTGCATTGTTCCTTGCGCTGGCAGCGCAAGGCTTGTTGCAATTTGCATTGTTTCTTGCGCTGGCAGCGCGAGGCTTGTTGCAGCTTGCATTGTTCTTTGCGCTGGCAGCGCAAAGTCTGTTTCGGTTTGCATTGTTCTTTGCGCTGGCAGCGCAAAGCTTGTTGCAGTTTGTGTTGTTCCTTGCGCTGGCAGCGCGAGAAACGTTGCAGCTTGCAACAAAACCCGCACATCCCGTACAAACAATATTACATTCCGTACAAAATCATCTCACCTTGATTTCTGGTGCAAGTTAATTATTTTATATTAATTTATAAAATGAGAGAGGGGAAATATTTCGGTGACAATAGACATAGTTATCAGTTTTGGAAATGTTTCTCCGTAAATTCTTTCATTTCGTGCTACAAATATACGTATATAAATTGAATAATTGCCCGTTTCTTTAAAAGAATAGTAAAAAAACAGGCAATTATTTTTCTTTTAATGGCTTGTTTCGGTTGTTTCCATCCGTACATATTCAAATATTGCCGGTTCGGAAAGTGTTCCTTCATGATACAAGCCCGGACGCGAGACGCGATCCCATTGTATCAGGGAGCGCATGATGTCTTCCGAGAGATTCGGGGTGGAAACCGTTTCCCAAGTTGTCCCGTCGATGCTGTAAGCGAAAGAAACCTCGGTGCCTTGGGATACTTTCATGCGAAGATAGAGTTGTGACGACGGAATCGGGAGGTCCGACAGCTGATGTTCCTGACCTTTCAAAACGTATTTCAGCCGGAGACGGTCTCCGCAGGCTCCGAACGTAATCAGATTCTTGCCGTCTCCATAGAGAACGATACCTTTCCAACTGGCGTTTTGGTTGAGCACCGCCGTTTCGAAGGTATAATCCGAAGCGGAAGGACGCAAACACAGGGCGGCGCCTGTGTTCACACCGTTACAAGGCGTTCCTGCCAGCGAGAGCTTTCCGTTTTGCAGCGAGAATTCCACGTTTGCAAACGTGTAGTTCCAACTCCATTCCGGACGAAGGCTGCCTGCCGTAAAATCATCTGTGAAACCGAAATCCGGTTCCTGCATCGTCTCGCGGAAAGGCATGGGCTGGACGAGACAGGCATATTCGCCGGTGACGAAATGCGGCCATCCGTCTGCTTCCATCCGAATTTCCTGCAGGAAAGGTTCGCGCCCGCGAAAAAATCCCTTGCCCGGCAGGTAGGCATGGCAAAGATAGTAGAGACGGCCGTCGGGCGCGGTGGTGATGGTTCCGTGACCGATGGAAAGTACATCGCGACTGCCGTGGAGGATAGGATTTCCCTCGTAGGGTTCGTAAGGCCCCTGCAAGTTGCGTGAACGCGCCACGGAAACTGCATAGTCGCTGGTCGGTCCGCAACATCCCCCGGTGGAATACATTAAATAATAGTAGCCGTCGTGTTTGAACCATTGCTGGCCTTCCATTCCCGCGCGGTTGTCGTCACGAAGCAGTGTGAAAGGTTCTCCTTCCGTCCGCAATCCATCATCGCTGAGGCGGCAGGCAAGCAATTCTATCGGACGATTGTCCAATCCGTAAGCTTTCCAGGAGATATACAGCTTTCCGTCGTCCTCTAAAACGAATGCATCAATGGCTTCTTTTCCGAATTCTACCACTGGGCCGTAGTCTTTAAATACTCCCGTGGCGGAATCGGCCATTGCCACGCCGATGCAGGAGATGCCATCAGCCTTTTTTCGGGCTGTGTAATACAGATATATCTTCCCTCGCCACGAAAACCATTCCGGTGCCCAGAACGAGGACGATGCCCACGCCGGTAATTGGTCGAAAACATGGCCGACAGGCTTCCAATTCACCAGATCGGACGATGTGAAAATCGGATAGTAGGGCGCCCATTCCGAAGAGGTGCCTACGGCAAAATACTGATTGTCCACCCGGATGATGGACGGGTCCGGCACGTCTCCACGAATAACCGGATTCGTGAAATAGGCCTCCTTTTGAGAAAGGGCAAGCGCCGGAACGAGCAGGCAGCAGCCTAAGAGCGTTGTTTTTTTCATGATATGCAGTGATGATTGATTAGTTTTCATATTCCAACCGGTAGCGCACGTCGGGACTGAATACTTCGCAGGCGACACGGTGGATGTCTTCGGGCGTTACGGCATCGATTTGCGCGAAAACTTCGGAGAGCGGGTCGTAGCGGTTGTAATGCAGGAAACTTTTCCCCAAACCGAGGAAAAGACCCTCGCGATTGTCGGTGGATACCCCTAACTGGCCCTTGAGTTGCTTTTTCGCCGCTTCGAGCGTATGCGCCGACAACGGATGTTCGCAAATATCCTCCAGGACACGTTCCGTCAAACGAATCGCTTTGTCTTTGTTTCGCGGGTCGGTACCGAAATATATCGACGCGACGCCCGTGTCCGTGTAGGAAGTCACGTTTGCCTCGACGTTATAGACAAGTCCATGCTTTTCCCGAAGCATGACGTTGAGGCGGCTGTTCATGCCCGGTCCGCCGAGCAGGTTGTTCAGCAGGAAAAAGGGAATGCGCCGGTCGTCATACATGCTGTACGCGCGGCTTCCGATAATAACATGCGCTTGATGGGTATCTTTCTTCTCGCAGACAGTCGTGGGCGCAAGGTTTTGAGGGGCGCTTCGGCAGGTTTCCGGTTTGTGCCGTTCGATACAGCCCGGCAACGCCTCCGCCCAGCGTATGATGCGGTCGAAACAAATATTTCCCATCGAGAAAAAGACCATGTTTTCGGGCGTATAAAAGCGTTGCATGAACGAGAGGCCATTGTCGGGACCGAAACAAGCGAGTGTCGCCTCGTCGCCGAGGATGTTATGCCCGAGCTGATGCCCGGCGAAGAGAAGATTCTCGAAATCATCGAAAATCAGTTCCGACGGACTGTCGCGATAGGAATTAATCTCGTCGAGAATTACGTCAATTTCCTTTTCCACCTCGTGTGCGGGAAATAACGAATGGAAAACCAGGTCGGAGAGCAACTCCAGGGCGCGGTAGAAGTGCTCCGCAAGGAAAACGGAATATACGAAAGTTTCTTCCTTGGTCGTATAGGCATTTAATTCCCCTCCGACGTTTTCCATACGGTTCAAAATGTGCCAGGCACGCCGTTTCCCGGTTCCTTTAAAGAGCATATGCTCCACGAAATGCGCCAAACCGGCCTCGCCAGGGCCTTCATCGCGCGTTCCGGCGTTTATTGCAAAGCCGCAATAGGCCACCGGCGACGCGGAAGGCAAATGCACGAGCCGCAAGCCGTTCGCAAGTGTATGTGAAAGATATTCCATAACGATTTATTTTGCTGCAAAGATACGTTTTCTCTGTAAAGCACCAAGGGCAGAAGTCTGCCGCCCGGTATTGCGCATTGTCTGTTTTTCTTTAAAAATCGCCCGCGGGCGATAAATCTGTATCTATATTTACTTGTTATTTCCCCAAAACTTCTTACATTTATCCCCGCTAACAATAATCTGATTATTTATTCATTTACAAATCTAATTACTATGATTACAAGTATTTTTTGGTTAGTTCCCGTGGCGTCGCTTCTGGCCCTTGGGTTCGCGTGGTTCTTCTTCAAACAAATGATGAAGGAAGATGAAGGAACGGATACGATGAAGAAAATCGCCTCTTTCGTCAGAGAGGGCGCGATGTCGTATTTGAAACAACAGTACAAGGTTGTTGCTTATGTTTTCCTGGTTTTGGTGATTTTATTTGCGATTATGGCCTACGGACTCGGAGTCCAGAATGAATGGGTTCCGGTTGCTTTCCTCACGGGCGGTTTCTTCTCCGGTCTCGCCGGTTTTCTTGGCATGAAGACGGCGACTTATGCTTCCGCACGCACGGCCAATGCCGCCCGCCAGTCGTTGAACAAAGGATTGCAGATTGCCTTCCGCAGCGGCGCCGTGATGGGGCTTGTTGTGGTTGGTTTAGGGCTTTTCGATATTTCTTTCTGGTACTTTTTGCTGAACGCGGTGCTGCCTGAGGATGCGATGAATCCTACGCAGAAACTGACAGTCATCACAACGACGATGCTGACCTTTGGGATGGGTGCATCAACGCAGGCTTTGTTTGCCCGTGTGGGTGGCGGTATCTACACAAAGGCTGCCGACGTCGGAGCGGACCTTGTCGGGAAAGTGGAAGCCGGCATTCCGGAAGATGACCCGCGTAATCCGGCGACGATAGCCGACAACGTGGGCGACAACGTGGGTGATGTGGCCGGGATGGGTGCCGACCTCTACGAATCTTATTGTGGTTCCATCCTCGCAACGGCTGCCCTGGGTGCGGCGGCATACGTTTCCTCCGGGAATGTGGAATTACAATATAAAGCGGTCATTGCGCCGATGCTGATAGCCGCCGTAGGTATCGTACTTTCCATTATCGGCATTTTCGCAATACGCACCAAAGAAGATGCGGGCATTGGGCAGTTGCTGAAGTCGCTCGCCGTGGGAACGAATCTTAGTTCCGTGCTGATCGCATTCGCCACTTTCGGCATACTTTATGGCTTGGGAATGGAAAACTGGTTCTGGATCAGTTGTGCGGTGGTTACCGGACTTTTGGTAGGCATCGTAATCGGGCAGGCGACGGAATATTATACTTCGCAATCCTACAAACCGACGCAACGGATCTCTGCTGCAGGTCTCACAGGGCCTGCGACGGTGATTATTTCGGGCTTGGGTGTCGGGATGTTATCTACCGCCATTCCGGTGGTGGCTGTTGTGATTGGGATAATCGCCTCTTTCCTCTTTGCTTCGGGCTTTGATTTCAGTAATGTAGCCATGGGGCTTTACGGCATTGGTATTGCAGCCGTGGGGATGCTCTCCACGTTGGGAATTACATTGGCGACGGATGCATACGGACCGATTGCCGACAATGCGGGCGGTAATGCGGAAATGTCAGGCCTCGGAGCGGAAGTTCGCAAGCGTACCGACGCGCTCGACTCGTTAGGTAACACGACGGCGGCCACTGGGAAAGGTTTCGCCATAGGATCTGCGGCGCTGACAGGCTTGTCGCTGCTTGCATCGTATATCGAAGAGATCAAAATCGGGCTTATGCGTTTGGGAAATACGGTACTTGAGTTTGCGGACGGACGTACCATCGATATTTCAAAGGCTTCTTTTACCGATTTCATGATGTATTACGACGTGACATTGATGAACCCGAAAGTGTTGGCGGGTATGTTCCTGGGATCAATGATGGCCTTCCTGTTCTGCGGGCTTACGATGAATGCAGTAGGCCGTGCGGCAGGGCACATGGTGGAAGAAGTGCGCCGCCAGTTCAAGGAAATCCCCGGAATCCTGACCGGGAAAGCCACACCAGACTACGGTCGTTGCGTGGAAATATCTACGAAGGGCGCACAACACGAGATGGTGATTCCATCGGTGTTGGCGATCATCGCACCAATATTGACTGGCTTTATTTTTGGCGTTGCCGGCGTTGTCGGATTGCTGATCGGCGGATTGAGCACGGGCTTTGTGCTTGCCGTATTCATGGCTAACTCCGGAGGCGCATGGGATAACGCGAAAAAGCATATCGAAGAAGGCAATCACGGAGGTAAGGGAAGTGAAGCACACAAGGCAACGGTTGTGGGCGACACTGTTGGCGATCCGTTCAAGGATACTTCCGGCCCGAGTTTGAATATCCTGATTAAATTAATGAGCATGGTGGCTATCGTGATGGCCGGGCTGACCGTCGCATGGAGCCTTTTCTGAGAGTTGGATAATAGATAAAGGTAAACAGACTTTTCAATTATAAATAAAGGTAACATGAAACGTTGCATATTACATTCTTTTCTCGCGTGGATGGTTGTCTGCGCGGGAATGTTTTCACTGATGGGCTGCACACAGTATGGTGTGCCGGAACCATTGGAAAGTTTCCGCAGTTCCGACGGCAATACGCTTTCGGGAAAGGAAATTACCGTGTCGGGCGAGGGCATCTGGCTGGCCGGAAACGATTATACGAACTTTGTGCTGACCGGGCAGGCGCGGACAGAGCCGGACGCGGAGGCATCGCTCTTCTTCCATACCGACGGACAGTCCGGTTATGAGGTTTTGTTCCGTAACGGAGCGATCGACGGCACCCGCAAGAGCGGAAGTCTCTCTGCCGTGCGTAATTTATACCGCTCGCTGGCTGAAGACGGGAAGTGGTTCGATTTCGAAGTGGCGGTTCGCGGAAAAAATATCTCTGTTTCCATCAACGACACGACGGTTGTCTGCTATACGGAACCAAGTAACCCGTATCGGACGGAAACTTATGCGAAGCGCTTATTGTCTCACGGAGATATTGCCTTGCACGGCCTGAAGGGGAATGTGTCCTTCCGCGATTTGCAGGTGACTCGCTTGAAAGACGATGCGCGTAACTTGAATGATACGCTGCCTCCGGTGGATGAGGCAACGGACGCCATCATTCGTTTGCAGCAACAGAATTTCCCGGTAATAGATTACCACGTACATTTGAAAGGCGGGCTGACGAAGGAAATGGCGCACGCGATGTCCATGAACTACGGCATTAATTATGGTATTGCGCCGAATGCCGGAGAAGGCGGCGTCGGACGAATGCTGGCCAACGACGATGAAGTATATGCCTATTTCGACGAAGTGAAGGATATGCCGTTCTTGCGGGGCGTGCAGGGTGAAGGACGCAAATGGACTGCAACGTTCTCACAGGAAGCGCTGAATGTTTTCGACTATCTGTTTACCGACGCAATGACCATCGTGGATCATAAGGGACGTCTTTCACGCATCTACCGTCCGGAAGAGGTGCATTACGACGGTGTCACCAAAGAACAATACATGGATCACCTGGTTGACCAGACGGTGAAAATCCTGACAAACGAGCCGGCGGATATTTACGCGAATCCGACGTATATCCCGGACGATATGAATCCGGATTACGCGAAATATTGGACCGACAAACGGGTCGATAAGGTGCTCGACGTGCTTGTGAAGTATCAGATAGCCCTCGAAATCAATCCGAGATATAAGATTCCGAGCTTCGATATCATCAAAAAGGCGAAGGAGCGCGGTATCAAGTTCACTTTTGGCACGAACAATGTGGATGCGAATTTCGGCAAGCTGGAATATTGCCTCGAAGCCATTGAGAAGTGCGGTCTGACGGCCGACGATATCTGGTTTCCGAGCATGAGTATCCGCAGCACGCGTCCGGTAGTCATCTACAACAAATTCTAACGATTCTGCGGGTTATGGGGATTCCTCATAACCCGCTTTCGAAACTGAAACTAAAGACTTAAAAATCACATCTTCATAACGAATATGAAACGTTACAACTTTTGGACACTCGCCCTGAGTGTGATGGCAAATTTGATTGCCATCCCGTTCCCGTCCTGGGGACAAACAGCTTTCCCGAAAGAAAAACAAGATGGAGCCATATTGCATGCCTTCTGTTGGTCGTTCAATACGATACGCGACAACATGAAAGCAATTCACGATGCCGGTTTCACGATGGTGCAAACCTCGCCTGCCAACCGTTGTTATGTGGGCGAAGACGGGGGAATGGAGATTTACGGGAAAGGTAAATGGTATTATCATTATCAGCCCATAGAATGGACTATCGGAAACTACCAGTTAGGTTCGGAGGAAGATTTCAAGGCCATGACTGCCGAGGCGCGCAAGTATGGCATCACAGTGCTGGTTGATGTTTTGCCCAATCACACGGCATTCGATACTACGGCGGTCGTTCCGGAGTTTGTTGCGGCGGTGGGCGGACATGACAAGCTCTACCATGCGAACGGCTTGAATCCGATCAAAGATTACGACGACCGTTTTGAATGTACCACCGGGGGCGTCGGTGGCTTGCCTGATGTAAATACCGAGAATCCGTTGTTCCAATATTATTTTATGACCTATGTGAACCGGTTGATTGCCGACGGCGCAGGGGGATTCCGCTACGACACGGCGAAGCATATCGGTCTGCCTTCCGATCCGCTCGACGAGAAGTCGGAGAAAAACGATTTCTGGGAGGTCGCTACTGGACGCAAGCCCGTCAACGGACTGACCTTGGCCAATAAAGACAGTTTGTTTATCTATGGCGAAGTGTTACAGGGGAAAAACGTGAAGGAGAAGGAATATTCGCGCTATGTGGGACTTACGGCAAGCAATTACGGCGGAGAAATCCGGAAAGCCCTGGTACAGGGTTCTTTCAAAGGGGTGGATATCCAGTCGTGGCATCATCCGGCCAACCCCCGACATCTGGTAACTTGGGTGGAGAGTCACGATACGTATTGCAACGAGGGCGAATCGTCCGGGTTGACTGATGCGCAGGTGCGTTGCGGTTGGACCATCCTGGTGGCGAGGGCGGCAGGTGTCCCCTTGTTCTTGAGTCGTCCGGCCGGTTCTTCTCCGGAAAACCGTTGGGGAAACAACCGCATCGGTGAACGGGGAAACGACAACTTTTTCCATCCCGAGGTGGTTGCGGCCAACCGTTTCCGCCAGCAAATGAAAGGGGAACCGGAGCATCTCCGTTTCTCGTCAGACAGTACCGTGGTCGGCATCGAGCGTGGCCGGCATGGTCTGGCTTTGGTGAACGTTGGAGAGGCTACGGCAGTTTCGCTCCCCACTTCTCTTCCCGACGGGAAATATACCGATGTAGTTCACCAGCAATCCTTTTCTGTGAAAGGAGGAAAGCTGGAAGGCCGGATGGAAAAGCAGGAGAGCTATCTGCTCTATTCTTTGCCTTGACCGTGGCGGACGGAAAGTGGGGAAACGATTTTATTCCTCTGTTTCGTATTCGTAGTGCTCGAAAGTGGGCGGTGTAGGCGTCAAGTCAAAATAATCTAAGGTCGCGACAGGCATACGGAAGTAAGCCAGCTTTGTATAATCTTTGTATAGGCGGGGCAGGACGGGATTGTTGTTGTAAATCTCCCGGGCTGTCTCGTCGGATACGTCGAAGAGGGCCTTTCCGCTTACACGGACGGAGATATTGCCTTCCATGGCGAGCAGCTCGATGTTGGGATTTTGTTGCAGCTGGCGATAGACCTCCTTGTGCGGGGCGGTGGCAAAATAGAGGACATGTCCTTCTTGCTTCATGATTTGGAACACCCGGATTTTTGGTTTGTTTCCGTCGGTTGTGGCCAGCGCCACATCCTTATGCTGGTTTAAAAATTCAAATGCTTTTTCCATTTTTCAAGACGATTAATTGGTAATTTTCAGTTTGATCAGAATACCGCGGTATTCCGGTCTCCGAAACTCTTCGGAGGATTCCGTACCGCGATATTCCGGTTTTGCACCCTTATTGATAGAGGGCTTTGCCTATTTCCTCCAGCCCGTCTTCTCCGGGAAGTCCGGGATAGGCTTTTTTCAAGGCATCTATAAAGTCTTGGGCTGTCTGGTTCTCATTCAGGAGTTTTTTCATGGTTTCCAGATAGCCGATCATGAACTCAACGGTATCGGCGCCTGCCGCTTTCCCGTGGCTGCCGATGAAAAGTTCGGCTCCGGTTTTCAGCGCATCTTTAAGTGTGGCGATTTGCTCGTCGATGGCAGCGGCCGAAGCTACCTGAAGGTGGTTGGCGTGGGCTTTGGCCGGTGCCCAGTGGGCATAGAACACTTTTCCGCCAATCAGGATGCTTGCTGCCGGGAAATCATTCGAGGGACCGGGGATGAAAGCGAAGGTTATGCCTGCATAGACGGGGGTATCGCCCAGTTTTACTTCCGTTGTTCCACCGGTGGGGAGGGCGACGATGGCATCACCGAACCGCTCGGCAAAGTTTTTCATCATGCCGCCATAAACGGGACCTTTCACGAAGTCGGGCATGCCTTCAACCATGACTAACGTGTCGTTGCTTGTCCCGCCAAGGTGGTAGTCGGCGATGCGCTGCGTTACCGGCTTTTTCAGCTGGGCTATGTAGGCATCGAATTCAGCCGCGTTCTCTTTGAAGAGCGGTTCCTCGAGGGTGACCAGTGCGTCTGCTCCTTCGGCGATGAAGCTCGCGTCGTTCATCACGTCGTTGGTGTAATAAATATGGAGTTTGAAGTTGCCGTAATCATGAACTTCGAAACTGCCTTTGCTTTGTGCTGTAGCTGCGACGGCAAACAGCAGGTTTATCAAAACGAATAATGCATTTTTCATTGCTGTATGTGTTTTTTTTTATTTGTGAATGTCGGTTCCGTCACTCCATTTCCTGCTTTGTCCGGGTCAGTTTGCAGGCATAGAGACATAAAACGAGGGAGATAATTGCGCCAGCCATGAACAGGATAAGGGTGGAATGCAGCAGATTGCCGATACCAACCAATGGGGCAACTATTCCGCCGACCAGAAAAGCGATGGCGCCAAGCAGGGCGGCGGCACTTCCTTTGTTTTCTTGTACGGAGGCCAGGGCCAACGCATTTCCTACCGGTATCAGTATCCCGCAGGAGAATATCATGAGGAACAGGGTTATTTCAAATACCTTGAAAGGCCCTCCGGCCAATAAGGTGAGAGAGGTCAGCCCGCATGTCAGCAGCAGGCCGAGGGAGCCGGGAATCAGCGCAGACTGTTGCCGCTTCAACCGGATGACGAGTATGCTTCCCGCAATCAATCCGATGGCATTGAACGCAAAGAACATGCTGTAATCGATTGGCGACAGCCTGAAATGTTGCTGAAAGAGAAATGGTGATGCCGATATGTAGGAGAAGAACACGATTCCGACAAATGCCTGAAAGAGATTCAAAACCATGAAATGGTGATTGCGCAGCATGGGAAGGAATGCTTCGAGCGATTTGCGGATGGGCAGTTGCAAGCGGCTCTCTGCGGGAAGTGTCTCCTCGAGTCGGGTACTGGCATAGAATAAGAGCGTCCCCCATAGTCCCAGTACGATAAAGACCCCTTGCCAGGAGGAGAGGCCGAAGATGACTCCCCCTAATACCGGAGCGATGATAGGAGATATAAATTGGATGGAAGTGAGGGCTGCGAAGAATCTCCCCAGCTCACGTCCGCTATAGAGGTCGGCGATGATGGCTTTGGAGATAACCAGACCGCTGGCTCCTGTCAGCCCTTGTAATAGCCGGCAAAAGATAAAACCGTGAACCCCGGGCGAGGCGACGCATCCGATGGTGGCGATAACAAAAAGGGCTAAATTCCAGAGTAGGGGGCGGCAGCGACCGTACTTATCTGATATAGGGCCGATAAGCAATTGCCCTACAGCCAGTCCGATCATGCTTGCCGTCAGGCTCATCTGGACAAGCGATGCCGAGGTGGAGAAATATTCAGCTATTCTCGGCAGACAAGGCAGGTAGAGGTCGGTGACAAAGGGCCCGAAGCTGGCCAAATTGCCGAGTATAAGTATTAATGTCCCTTTTCTCATCAATTTATATCTTCTTCTTTTTACATGAAATCAGAACGGGTGTATTCAATTGCGGTGATCAGTATCCGATTGTGAAGCGTTCTCTGTGATGATTCTCTTGTTCCAGTTCGTCAATCATGGCGTAAGCATAATCTTCTACGGAGATGAAGCTTTCACCCTTGTTGTCGAAAATCATGTCGTCTTTGCCGAGACGGAATTTGCCGGTACGTTTGCCCGGACCTTTTTGTCCCATATCGCCGAGATTGCCGGCTGGCGAGAAGAAGACCCAGTCGATGTCCTTTTCTTTCATCAAATAGTTCAGGTAGAACTCACCCATCGATTTTACACCCGGCAGCCATTCCGCAGGCAGATTGCCGGTATCGACCAGACGTAAGCCGGGTTTCACGAACAAGGTTCCGGCTCCGCCTACAATCAGTAACCGGTGTACGCCGGCACGTTTGGTCCCTTCAACGATTTTCGGATAGTTTTCCAGCGTTTCTTCATACTGGCGCGGGTTTCCCCAGCCTGGATTATAGGCGCTGATGACGGCATCTTTTCCTTTGGCTACTTCTGCCAAGGTTTCAGGATTCGTAGCATCACCTTTTACTACTGTCAGGTTCGCATGTTCAACCTTGATTTTCTCCGGATGCGGAGCAATGGCTGTTACTTGATGACCGCGAAGCAGGGCTTCATTTAAGATAGCGGAACCTGCAAATCCGCTGGCACCGATTAGAACTACATTTTTCATACTCTGATTAGTTGATTTATAGTTTTACTTACGAAAAGAGTCTTTGTAACCTTTGTGCTGCGAAATTAGGCAAATCATTTTTGCTCTGCAAGTAGGTACTTGAACATCAGATGCTTACACTGAAGTAACTATTGTTGGGTATGAGTGATTTACTGATGAATTTTTTTTGAAAAAAGTTTTTTGCTGTTCAAAAGAAGATTACTTACCTTTGTATAGTAATTTTGAATAACAGTATATTATGGATAGAAAGGTGATTGAAGATGCGATGTTCCTGAATTGTCCGATCAGGAATATTCTGGCACGGCTTTGCGATAAATGGTCGCTTCTGATTATTTATACGATGAATAAAGCGGAGAACGAGACCATGCGGTTTAAAGAATTGCAGCGTAAAATACCGGATATATCGCAGAAAATGCTGACTGTAACCTTGCGGACACTTGAAAACGACGGCTATGTTACCCGTACGGTATATCCCGAGGTTCCTCCCAGGGTGGAATATGCATTGACTGAACGTGCGCATTCCCTGCTTCCTCATTTTAATGCATTAATCGAGTGGGCCTTGGAAAATATGGACGCCATTATGAAAGATAGAAAAAAGGCGCAGAAAGTGTAAGTTGCTTTCTGCGCGCTTTCTCTTATTCCTTGAATTTTCCTCCTCCTAAAAATTCCCGGAGTAAAGAAGTGGCAGGCAATTCTTCACTGGGAATACATTTGAAATATTGCAGGAACTGGAGCAGGCGGTAGGCTTCTACATAGGCGGGAGACGATTCGGGGACTTCCCGGAGAATCGGTTCGACATACGGGCGCAGGGCCGCCAGTTCGTAGAGCATGGCGCTGTTCATCATCGTGTCGCAATTTTCCTGGTAGGGGAAAATCCATTTGTCTTCGCCCCGGCGGACGCTGGGCCACCGCAAAATGGTTTGTTCGGCGGAACATCCCCGGAACTGGGCATCGCGGACAATGCGCCGGATCAGGCGGTTGTCGGTTGTCGGTATCCAGTTGTGGTCGTCAAGCGAAATGGTGGTCAGAGCGGATACGTAGATACGGTATTTCAGTTTCTCGTCCAGATAGGACGTTAGCTCCGGATTCAGTCCGTGGATACCTTCAATGACGACTACGGCGTTGGGTTGGAGCTTGAGTTTGCGTCCGCGGAAAACTCGCTTGCCTGTAGGAAAATCGAACGAGGGTAGTTCGATTTCTTCCCCAGCCAGTAATTTTCTCAAATCGTTGTTGAAATAAGGAATATCCACCGCATAGAGCGATTCGAAATCATATTCTCCGTTTTCATCGATGGGGGTGTCTTCCCGATTGTGGAAATAATCGTCGAGCGAGATGCCAACGGGCCGGAGTCGATTGGTCACCAACTGGATTTCCAGCCGTTTCCGTGTTGTAGTCTTTCCGGAAGAAGACGGGCCGGCAATCAAGACGATACGTACTCCATCCTGATAGCGCCGGGCTATCTCGTCGGCTATCCGGGCAATCTGTTTTTCCTGGATAGCTTCAGAAACCATAATCACTTCCGAAGCTAGTCCCTGCTGGATGGCCAGATTCAGGTCGCCCACATTGTCTAATCCTAATGCGGCCAGCAGTTCCAGATGTTCCCGATAGACATTGAGCATTTTCTCCTGGTGGATGAACGGTTCGAGTTCGTTCGGGTTTTTCCGGCTTGGCACCCGGAGCAAGACCCCGTCGGAATAAGGCATGAGGTCGAACAGCTGGATATAGCCGGTTGAGGGTGTCAGGCATCCGTAGAAATAGTTAATATAGCCGTCCAGGTCGTAGAATGTTGTGTATAGCATGCCGGTGGTTTCAATCAGTCGCACCTTGTCGATCATCCCCCGTTCGCGGAACAGGGCACTGGCATCGGACGTATGGAGCGTCTTCCGCCGGAAAGGCAGATCCTGGTTGATGATTTCGCGCATCCGTTCCTTGATCCGGTCGATTTCGGTTTGTGTCACGCTGCGGTCTCCGTCATGCAAGAAGCAGTAATATCCTTTTGAGATGGAATGCTCGAGGCGGAGTACGGCCGAGGGGAGGACATCATAAACCGCTTTGGAAAAAATGTGGCAAAGCGAATGCAGGTAGGTTCGCATTCCCGCCATGGAGGTGTAATCGACAAATTCGATATCCTTCGGTTGCCAGCAATGGAACGTTAATCCCTGGATGCGGTTATTTACTAAGGCACTGAGCGGGCGATAGGTTAATGGCGAGCCGACCAGCTCGTAAATCTCCAACAACGAAGCGCCGATGGGTACATTGTGATAGGTCGAGGTGTTTTTGCAGTAAATAGTGATTGATTCAGCCATAACGATTCATCTTTTATGTGTAACTTTGTGTCCAAAGTTAGGAATATTAATTGGACAAAGCTCCACTTAAAAGTATTTAAATGGACTATTCTTTTATTGATTTTCTCAGGCTCATCGGTTCTTTGGGCCTGTTCCTCTATGGTATGAAAATCATGAGTGAAGGATTGCAGAAGTTTGCTGGCGACAGCATGCGGCGTATCCTCACGGCCATGACGACCAATAGAGTGACCGGTGTTTTGACCGGTATGTTGATTACTGCGTTAATCCAGTCTTCATCTGCCACCACGGTGATGGTGGTGAGTTTTGTAAACGCCGGGTTGCTTACGTTGACCCAATCCATCGGCGTTATCATGGGAGCGAATATCGGAACCACCGTAACCGCGTGGATTATCTCCGCTTTGGGCTTTAAGGTCGATATTTCGGCGTTTGCCCTTCCCTTGTTGGCCTTGGCCCTTCCGCTTTTCTTCTCCGGAAAAAGCTCCCGGAAGTCTGTCGGGGAATTCATTTTCGGTTTTTCTTTCCTCTTTATGGGGTTGGAAGCGTTAAAGAACAATGCTCCTGATTTGAGTGCGAATCCCGATATGCTGGCTTTTGTCCAGAATTATACCGATATGGGTTTCTTCTCTATCCTGCTTTTCCTTTTTATCGGAACGGTCCTGACCATGATTGTGCAGGCCTCGGCAGCTACGATGGCCATTACCTTAATTATGTGTGCCAACGGATGGATTGATTATCATCTGGGTGTTGCGCTGGTGTTGGGCGAGAATATCGGAACCACCATTACGGCCAACTTGGCGGCATTGACTGGCAATACCCAGGCGCGGCGGGCAGCCCTGGCCCATCTTACGTTTAATGTTTTTGGTGTTTGCTGGGTTTTGGTTCTCTTCTATCCGTTTACCGGTGCCGTTTCGTGGTTTGTGACGAATGTGATGCAGGTTGCCGATCCTTCCGTGGCGGTATCGTTTAAGCTGGCGGCTTTCCATAGTGCGTTTAATATCAGCAATACATGTATTATGATTTGGTTCATTCCGCTGATTGAAAAGACGGTTTGCGCCATCATCAAGCCGAAAGCCGATGAGGAAGAATATCGTTTGCAGTATATTACGGGAGGTATGTTATCGACGGCTGAATTGTCTATTCTGCAAGCTCAAAAAGAGATTACCTTATTTGCCGAACGGACAACCCGTATGTTTGGCATGGTGAAAGACCTGTTTTACGAGAAGAATGACGATGTTTTTCTGAAGACATATAGCCGGGTGGAAAAATATGAGAATATCAGCGACCGGATGGAAATAGAAATCGCCAATTATCTGACGCAAGTCTCGGAGGGACGTCTCAGTTCGGAAAGCAAGGAGGAAATCCGGGTGATGTTGCGTGCCGTTTCCGAAATCGAGAGCATTGCGGATTCGTGCAACAATCTGGCGCGAAGCATCCGGCGTCGCAACGAGCACAAGTCTTCTTTCACCACCGAGCAGAACCGCCACCTGGATAAGATGTTCGAACTGGTGACCGAGGCGCTTGACCGCATGAACCTGTTGATGCATAAAACCGAATTTACTCCGGGCGACATCAATCCTTCGTATAATATCGAGCATGAAATCAATAACTACCGCAACCAGCTCAAGAGCCGGAATATCGAGGATATCAACAACAAATTGTATCAGTATCAGGATGGCGTTTATTACATGGATATGGTTAGCGAGAGCGAGAAACTGGGCGATTACGTGCTGAACGTGGTGCAGGCTCTGGTTGAGAAAAAGATATAGTCTTAGGACTTCTCGCTTTTTTTATTATCTTTGCCCATACAAACTTAGGGCCTATGCAAGATACAAAAGAACAATTTGAAAAAGTCATAGCGATTTGTCGTGAAGTATTTGAGAAAAAGCTGGCAGATTATGGTCCGTCGTGGCGCATCATGCGTCCGATGTCGGTAACCGACCAGTTGTTTATTAAGGCCAACCGTATCCGGAGCCTGGAAATAAAAGGAACCAGCAAAGTTGGCGAGGGTATCCGTCCGGAGTTTATCGCCATTGTCAACTACGGGATTGTAGGCCTTATCCAATTGGCGAAAGGCTTTTCGGATACGACCGACATGTCCAACGAAGAGGCTTTGCAGTTGTACGACCAATATATGACGCAGACGAAGGAGCTGATGTATGCCAAAAATCACGATTACGACGAGGCCTGGCGGAGCATGCGCATCAGTTCTTACACCGATCTGATTCTGATGAAGCTCTATCGCACGAAACAGATTGAGAACCACGGCGG
>CALVFH010000053.1 GCA_944326775.1 uncultured Parabacteroides sp. | reverse complement strand
TTCCAGTTCCACCACCGTCTTTTTCGTCAGTGGAGCCACATACATTTTTTTCTTTTCCATATTGCTATTTATTTTAAATGTTAATACTCTATTTCATTTTTTCTTTTTTCCATATCCATAGCCATAATAGCCGTAACCGTATCCGTAGCGGCCGTAACCGTAGCCATAGCCGTGGCGGTGCGGGTCGATGCCGTTGAGCACGAGCGCCATGTTGTGGAGCTTCCGGCTTTGGAAGAGCGTCTCGATGTCGGGCAGTTGCCGGCGGTCGAGGCGGCCGGCGCGGATGACGAAGACCGTCATGTCGGCGATGCGGTTGATGATGCTGGCGTCGGCGATGACACCCACGGGCACGCTGTCGGCGATGATCAGGTCGTAGCGCGTGCGGAGCTCGGCTATCAGCTGGTCGAGGCGCTCGTCCATCAGCAGTTCGGCGGGGTTGGGCGCCTTGGTGCCGGCGGTGATGACGTCGAAGCCCTCTTGCGGGCAGATGATGTCGGCGAGGGTTACCGACGGGTCGGCCAGGTAGTTGGTGATGCCCGTCTGATGGCCGTGCGCGAACTGGTGGCTGAGCGTAGCCTTGCGGATGTCGAGATCGACCAGCACGACGCGCTTGCGGGCGCAGACGAAGCTCAGGGCGAGGTTGCACGAGATGAAGGTCTTGCCCGCCCCCTCGTTGAACGAGGTGAAGGTGATGACCTGCAGGGGCTTGTCTTTCTTCGACATGAACGCCATGTTGGTGCGCAGGATGCGGAAGGCTTCGGCGACGATGCTGTCTTCGTCCGGCCTGGTGGCGGCGACGGCTTCCTTGCGGTGGTGCTTGGCGGCTTCGCGGTCTTGCGGGATCTCGCCGAGGAAGGGGACGCTCAGCGCCTGCTCCACCTCCTTGCGGCTGTGGACCCGCGTATCCATGAAGAGCACCATCAGGCAGGCGGCCCCGGGCAGGGCGATGCCGATGAGGATGCCGAGCAGAAGGATGCGGTTGCGGCGGGGCGAGATGGGCGCGTCGCTGCCGTCGGCGCTGTCGATGACGCGGGCGTTGTTGTCGGCCATGGCCTGCGAGAGGGCGTTTTCCTCACGGCGGTTGAGCAGGAAGAGGTAGAGCGACTCCTTGATTTTCTGCTGTCGCTCGATGGAAAGCATCTGCCGTTCCTTGGTGGGGATGGAGGTGACGCGCTTCTGGGCGCGGGCCTCGCGGTCCTTGGCGTCGTCGCGCTTCACGTTGAGGCTGACAATCAGGTTATCCACGGCGCGGATGATGTTTTGCTTCATGGCGCGGAGGGTGTTGTTGAGTTCCTGGACGACGGGGTTGTTCTCGCTGCTGTCGCTGATAAGGCGGTCGCGCTTCAGCTTGGCGGTGTTATAGAGGTTGATTTGCCCTTCGATGTTGATGTCGCTGAGGCCCGTGTTCGAGGGGATGAGGTCGGTCTCGCGCGTAGGGTCGCTCAGGTATTCCTTGATGAAGTTGGCGAGGCGGATCTGGGTTTCCAGTTCCCAGGCGCTGGTGTTGTATTGCTGCGACTCGGCCATGTACATGCCGGCGGAGGAGGCAATATCGACAATCTGGTTGCGCTGCTTGAACGATTCGAGGTCCGACTCGACGAGGCCCAGCTCGTTTTCGATGATGATGAGGCGCTCGTTGATGAAGTCCGCCGTGTTGACGGCCACCTGGTTCTTGTCTTTTATCGCCTCTTCGTTATAGACGGTGATGAGCATGTTCAGCATGTCTTCCGCCCGCGCCGCCGAGTTGTCTTTCAGGGCGAGGGTGAGGATGGACGATTCTTCTTCTTCCTGCTGGATGCCCAGGGCGGACTTGTAGTAGTTCACGACGGCTTCCATCGGCTGCTTGCGGACGCGGATAGGCCGGCCGGCCCACGAGGAGTTGCTGTAGTTCGTAGGCGTGGCGACGAGGCGGACGCCCGGTTCCAGCTCGATGGTGTCGTTCAGGGCGACGGTGCGGCTGGCTTCGTCGTCCGTATCGGAGAAGTCGGTGAGGACGACGGTCTTCGCGTCTTTCAGCGTCAGCGTGAGGGCAAACGGCTGTTCGGGCAGCATGTCGATGAAGCTGACGAGGACGGGCGACTGTTTGTAAAGCTCTTTCTTCCGCAGGCCGTCTTCCACCTGGTAGCTCACGTCGGCGTGGACGCGCTGCACCACTTCCGACATCAGCCGCTTGGAGTGGAACTGGAGGATTTCGTTGGCGACGTTGACGGTATTGATGATGTTGTCGAAACGGTTCAGTCCGGTGGTCGAAGTCTTGTTCGACGGGTCTTTGATAATCACCGTAGCCGACCGGAAATAGACGAGCGGCGCCCGGGCGTAGTTGTACCACGCGATGCCCCCGCAGACCAGGACGGAGAGCAGGAACCATTTCCAGTGGGAAGCGAAATAGAGGAAGAGATCAATCAGATTGATGCTCTGGTCGTTTTTGTTCGGAGTATTTTCTGTCTGCATAATGTGTAAAAGTTTTTATCTTCTGACAGCCCAGATAACCGAGCATACAGCGGAGACGACGGAGATCAGCATGGTGGCGATTTGCCAGCCGCGGTCTTCGTGGTCTTTCTTGCGGTACTTGGGTTCTACATAGACGATGTCGTGCTGCTGGAGGTAGAAGCAGGGCGAACTGAAGATGTCGGTGGAGTTGAGGTCGTGCATGAACATCTGGCGTTCGCCGTTCACTTCGCGGATGACGGCCACCCGGTCGATGCGGGCCTTGGCGGTCAGGTCGCCGGCGTTGGCGATGGCGTCGAGGAGGGTAACCTGGTCGCCGTCGGTCGTGAAGGTTCCGTTGTTGCCTACCGCGCCCAGCACGGTATATTTGAAGTTCAGGAATTCGATGGAGACGAGCGGGTCGTTGATGTATTCGCCTTCCTGAATCTTTTGCTTGATGAGGTCGCGCAGCTCACTGACTTTCAGTCCTTCCACCTGCAGCTTGCCGAGGATGGGAAATTCGATGCAGCCCTCGGCATCCACGCGGTATCCTTTTTCGTTGATTTGGGTGGAGGCGTCGGCCGTCACGCTGCCGTCGGCCCCGACGTGGAAGGTGCCGCTCTGCACGTTGAACGGGATGGCCAGTTCGGGATTCTTGCAGCTGACGGTGATGTTCAGCCGGTCGTCGCAGTGGATGACGGCCTCGTATTTCGTCTCGATGGGATATTTCGTACCCACTTGCATATCCTGCAGATAGACGAAGTTTTTCTTCGACGAGCAGGAAGTCAGAAGAAGGAAGGCAAGCAGGCTTGCCCCTAAAAAATGTTTGTTCATAGATTCCATAAAGTTGATGTTTCTGTTTTTGTATGTTTCCCAGCCAGTGCGCGGTGGCACAGCAGGGCGGCTTCCCGGTCGGGCAGGCATTCCAGGGTTCCCGTGACGGGAACGGCGCCGGCCAGTCCGGTCAGGGTGTCGTATAGTTGGTTGCGGAGCCGCGTGTCTTCGGCAATGACCGAGCAGCCGGGATAAAGCGCGATGAACGCTTCGGCTCCCGCGACCCGGCAGAAGCGGTTGGCCGATGCCTGGTTCAGACGGACCATGCCGCCGATGGGAAACGACAGGTTCTTGTAGCACGCGGTCTTGCCGCTCCACGGTGTGCCGTAGGCATAGGCCTGTCCCCGGAGGAGACGTACGGTCGGGTTGTCGTCGTTCAGCAGCCGGCAGTCCGGGATGTGGCGGCACCACAGGGCGGCATGGGTACTTTTCCCCGTGCCGCTTTTCCCAAGGAACAGGTAGGCCCGGCCCTGGCAAGAGACGGCTGCCGCATGGATGGACACGGCGTTCCGGCCGAGGACGGACTGGGCATACGCGATGCGGAGCAGCGACGAGAGTGCTTGTCCGGCGCGTTCGTCTTCCCATTGCAGGCTCGCCCTGGCGGAGGTGAAATCCGGACTGGCCCACATCCGGTGGGTATGGCCGTTTTGCGTGACCTCCACGCGGTAGCCGTCGGGAAGGGCGAACAGGCGCAACAAGCCCATGTCGTTTTCGATTTCTTCCAACAGGTTCCGGGTGTCTGCCGCCGGGATGGTCTCCGGAGCGGCGAGGGTGAAGTCGAAAAGGGTTTCGCCGCTTTCGTCTTCCCGGACCCGGAACGGACGGAAGGACGGCAACAGCTTCCCGACATCCATCCTTTCGGGCAGGCAGACGGAGAAAAGGAAGTCCGCCACGCGGAATTTGCAGGTTGTTGTCATTTGAATTGTCCTTTTGCTAATTGGATGAAAAACCACGAGGCTTCTTTCGGAGCGTAGCGGACCGCAAAACGGACGTTACGCCCGAACGAACGGGCGGTTTGCCATTTGCGCTGCCAGCCGGTAGCTTCGTGAGACAGTCCGCTGTCGTACTGTCCGAAATTGCCGCCCCGCCAGATGATGTCGGCTAATGGTTGTGCCGAAGGTGCCGTTTCCGGATAGGGCAGGCAACTGGCAGGCAACCCGAGGCAGTCCGTCAGGAAACGGTGCAGCAGGGAGGTCCATCGGGCGAGCCCCAGCTCCCGGTAAATCGCTTTCATCTCGGCGGGGTCGATGTCGCCGCGCAACCGGTAGCAGGTGCGGGCCAGGTCGCACAGCTGACGCAACCCGATGCCCCGGCTGAGGGCATGCTTCAGGATATGCAGGTTTTGCAACAGCAGATCCAGAAACGGGGAGGGGACGCTGATTTCTGTAGCCGACGATAGCGCGAACCGGCTGAAGCCTTTCGCTTGTTCCAGCCGATGGGCCAGACGCTGCAAAGACGGATTGTACAGGTCGAACAGGTGGCGGTGATGCTCTACGATGATGCCTTGCCAGAGGTACGACAGGCTGCCGTCGGCATTCCGGTTGATCCGGATTTGGCGGGACTGCAGGCAGGCGAGGGCCTTTTCCCAACTCGGCCTGTCGTGGAAATACAGGTCGATGTCGCCGCTTTCCCGCAGCAGGGGCTGTTCGTAGAATCGGGCGGTGCCTTGTCCTTTTTGCAGGATGGGCTGCAGGCCTTGTTCCCGGAAGGCGGCGTAAAGGCTTTCGAGGGCCTGGTTCATCTGCCGGTTCTTCCGTTCGATGGCGTCGGTCGTTGCAGCTCCGCAGATCAGCAGGGATTCCGGAGGCAGCAGCGAGCCGGGCAGATAATGCAATCCCCGGATGGCCATGCCGGTGACGGTCTGTTGCCGGGCGAGCCGGAAAACGATATCCCAACTTTCAGCCGACAGCCGGAAGGCGGAACGGTTTTCCGGTTCCGTTTCCCATAGTCCGGCCTGCAGGAGAGCGAGCAGGGCGGCCTGTTCTCTCGCGGTTGCTTTGATCGGAGTCATGTTGTTCAACGGGTAAGAAGCAGACCGAACGATTCCCACTCGGCCAGTTGCCGCTCTACGTCGTGCAGGGCCGTTTCCGGATGGGTCTCGTAGTGCTTGCACAGATACTCGGCCAGTCCCGTGGCGGTGGAGTTTCCTGTTTCCAGTTGCTTCCACAGGTCGGCGGCGGTCTCATTCAGACTATAGACGTCGCTCATGTTTACGTTTTCCTCGGAGGCTTCCACAATCATGTATTGCTTGCCGATTTCCCGGAGGCGCACCCCTTCTTTGGGATGCCATGTCTTTTCCTTCATAACTTTCCGTTTTTAAAATTTCTTTCCCGTCAGGAGGGAAGTTACCGTTAGAATCACAATCTTGCAATCAAGCCACAGCGAGCGTTCCCGCAGGTACTTCAGGTCCATCCGCAACCGTTCCAGCATCTTCTCCATGGTGTCGGTATAGCCGTTGTACAGGGTCGCTGCCGAGAACAGTCCGGGCCGGAGCTGGTAGAGCAGTTCGTAGTCCGGATTGATTGCCTTGATTTTGTCGATAAAGAACTTGCGTTCCGGGCGTGGGCCGACGAAGCTCATTTCACCCTTCAGCACATTCCAGAGCTGGGGGAGTTCGTCTAAATGGTGCTCGCGCAGGAAACGGCCGATTTTCGTCAGGCGCTTGTCGTTCTTTTGGCACAAGACCGGTTTGCCATCCGCTTCCGAAGTGGTGGTCATCGAACGGAACTTGTACAACATGAAGGGTTTGCCTCTGTAGCCGATACGTTCCTGTCTGAAGATGGCCGGGCCGCCGTCTTCGTGTTTGATAAGGCAATAGATTAACAGGAAAGCCGGAGAGGCAATCACTAATCCCGACAGGCTTCCAGCGATATCGAGACCTCGTTTGATGCCGCATGCCATAGGTGACATCTTGCCGGAACGTTCATAATTGCTGCTTGTCATCCTTAATTCCCATGCTTTTGAAAAAGAGTTTGTTTTTTCATTCTCCATTATTCATGTATATTTCGATGCACTGTTTGATCATTTGTTTTTTGGTAAATAGCTCCCGGTATCGCTTGGCTGCCCCGGCAGCATAGTGGTGGTATGTTTGTTTGTCTTTCATCACTTGGCAGATGGCTTGGGCCAGGGCTTCGGCATTGCCCGGAGCGACGTTGAGGCCCGAGATGCCGTGTGCGTTTACCCAAGATACGCCGGACTGGGGAATGTTTGTGGCCACCACCGGTTTTCCGCACGACATGGCTTCTATCTGTACGATTCCGAATGCTTCGGTTTTCTGGATGCTGCTCAGGCAAAATACGTCGCACGCCCCGTAGTAGGCCGGCAACTCCTCGTCGCTGAGGTGGCCGAGCAACCGGACTTTCTCTTGCAGTCCGTCCGTCTCGATTTCCTGTTGCAGCTGGTCTTTCAAGTGGCCGGTGCCGCCTATCAGCACGACATAATCGTCGCTCAGGTACCGGGCGGCAGCGACTAAGAAGTGGTATCCTTTGTAAGCCACCAGGCGTCCCAGCGAGAACACAATCTTTTTTCCGGGATAACGGTTTCTGATGGCGGCTACCTCTGCGGCTTTGGGACACATCGCATCTACGCCGATGGGCAGGCAGACGGTTTTCGGTTGTACTCCCTGCAGGAAAGGAGATTCCGTCAGGTAGCGCGGAGTGGTTCCGATAATCCGGTCGGCCCGCAGCAACAGCCATTTTTGCAGGGGACGGTAGAGTTGCAATAACATCTTCTGCTTATGGATGTCGCTATGCCAGTGAAGGATCACCTTTCCTTTGTAGCCCGACAGGAACAAGGCCAGACAAGCCATCGGGTCGGGGTGGTGTATGTGGATGATGTCGTACTGCTGTTGTATTTTGCGCAGGGTGAAAATCATCGCCGGTGAAATCATGGTGGCGGCGGCTTTCAGCCAGGTGCGGCAGCAGATAATCCGGGCATGTTCATTGATGGAAATAATCCGGTTGCTGCCTTGGATGGCCGCACACATCATGTCGCAATCGATGGCTTGTTCCGACAGGCCGACAGTCAGGTCGTAGGCGACTTTCTCGATGCCTCCGCGTATCGGATAGAACTTGCCCAACTGTAATATTTTCAATTTCTTTTGTTCCATGGCGCATAAGATAAGCAGGGGGTGAACTACGATTCTTTTTGCAGCAGGGCCTGATGGGCGGCGATCACCTCAGGATAATTCCGCCGGATATATCCACCTATGCTGTTGTAGGTTATTCCTAACCGTGCGGCGATGGATTTCAGGTTCTCCGGAGTCGTCTCATACAGGCGGATGGCTTCTGCATATTTTTCTCTGCTTCGGTAAGACATCCGTTTCCCGTTCTGGGCTTTTTCCATGCCTTGCTGCCGGGCCAGTTCAGGCTCATGTTTATGGAGATAAGCTCTGAATGTATCCGGATGAAGGCCAAACTCTTCCGCTACTTTGGCAATAGGGCGCGGATGAAGTTTCATGCTTTCGATGGCTTTTGCATATTTAAGCGTGGCAGTTTGATTCCTCACCCGTTTTTTGCGCAGCTTGGCATGTTCATCCCTTTGAGAGGAAGCCTGTTGCTTTGCTTCCTGCTGTTTTTCTCTTTTTTGTCGTTTTTGTTTTAACACGTCTGTATGGTAGAATCGCAGATGCTGGCTTAGACCTCCGGAAGACACCTGGCATAAATCGGCAATTTCCGGAACCGTCATGCCGGTAGTCCGATAGAGTTCCACGGCTTGGGCATATTGTTTCATGCATTCCGGTCGTGCTCCGCGCTGGGCATTATCTTGGAGACCCAACCGTTGCCGGACTTTTTCTCGCCAGACGAGGATGTCCGGATAATGAATGCGCATGAAATTGGCCAGAGCCGGACCGTCTATTCCATATTTATGAGCTATCTGTGAAATGTTTAAATCAATATCTGCAAACGAATCGCAGGCAGCTATCGCCTCTTTGTATTTTGCATGGGCTACTATGTTTTGTTTGCCCGGTTCAATAACCTTTACCTCATGCGGCAGCTTTCCTTCCATAGGCATCCGGTGACGGCGCAACATCAGTTCGCGCCAATAACGTCGCAGATAATTCCCCAAACCACCCGCCGACACCTGGCATTCCTCCGCTATCTTCTTCAAAGGCATATCCGTATTGGCATACAGCGTTACTGCCTTTTCATATTTGAGATGGAGGTTCTGACGACGTAGTTGGATGGAGTTTTCCCGCTTGTTCAATGAGATGAGGTTTTGCGGTGATTAACCGCGTGTCATTAATTCCTCGTACAGATAGAGGTAATCGGCATATCGGTCTTCTTTCCGGAAATGCTGGAGGGCGTAGTTTCGGCACGAAGTCTGATAGCTGCTTTTCCCGCGTTCGCAGATAGCTCGTGCAGCCTCTATTAATCCGTTGATATTTCCTTGTTCCACGATATATCCTGTAGCTTCTGTAATCGTTTCAATGCTACCTCCTGTCCGATAAGTGACTACCGGTGTGCCACAGGCAATGGCTTCCATATTGACGGTTGGATAATTGTCTTGCCAGGTCGGGTTGATGAAGGCGTCAGCTGCCGAATATAGCTCGGCGAGCTGGTGTACGTCTTCCGTACGGGTAATCGCGACGATATTGTCAGGCAGTTTCTTTTTCTCCTCAGGTTTGATCCCGACAAGTACCAGGATTTCTTCTTTCTTCAGTTGCCGACTCATCTGAATAAAGTCCTCCAGTCCCTTTTCCTTACTCCAGATACTCGCCACGCCCAAATAAATGTGTTTCTCTTCCAAACCGTATTTGGCAAGGACTGTTCGGGTATCACAGATGCGGAAAATCTCGGTATTGATGCCGTTGTGAATTACTCGGAAGTCGTAGTCTTTCAGAAAGGATTTTTGCATCTCGCCTTTTATCCAGTCGGAGACGGGGACAAGAACCAGCCTGTCTTTCGGCATGGAAGTAAAAGCCGCTTTCTTGTCTGCATAATTCCGGGCACTTCTGTCGAACAACCAACTGGTTGGAAATTTGTTTTTTTGCGGACAGTGCTGGCAACCTGTCTGCCATTTTGAACAGCCGATGTATGAATAGTAATAACAATGTCCGGTATAAAGCCAACAGTCATGTATGGTCCAGACAACAGGGATGCCGCATTGCGACAAATACCGGAACAGGATTGGATAATTCAGAAAATATCCGTGTATATTGTGTATATGAATGATGTCGGGTTGAATACGTGCTATCTCACGGATGAATTTCCAGGTTGCCTGGGTTGAGGCTAAACCGTGCCGGTCGAACAAGCGGGTCTCGATGCCGTGGCACACGACACTCCACAAATTTCCTACCGGAATGATTCGGGAAGCACTTGGCATGATTCCGTCCCGTCCTTTGCTATAGGCCAGGTAGCTTTCCCAACCTTTTTGGATAGCCAGTTCGCCTATTTCCTGCATGATCCGTCCGGTAGAAGATGAAAAACGCATTACCGGATTGATTTGAAGCAGCTTTTTCATTTTTCAGCTAAAGAAGTAAACAAATGAATCCATTTGTCCATAACAGTTTCTTCCGAATAGGTGTCAACTACTTTTCGGGCATTCTGCGATAACTTTTTGCGATAAGCATCATCGCTCATTATTTTCATCAGGGCCTTTGCCAATCCATTGATATCCCCGTTAGGTACCAGCAGTCCGTTTTCCTCCTGTCTGATAATGTCTTTCGGGCCACATTTATAATCAAAAGAAACCACCGGCAGTCCGCAAGCCATCGCCTCGATCATAACCATTGGAAAGCCTTCGTAATTAGAACTCATTGCAAGCAAAGAGCCGGAGACATAGGCATCTCCGATATGTTTTGTCGGTTGGTGGATATGTGCGCTTTCCTGCAATCCGTTTTTTCTAATCTGATCTTGAAGCAGGTCTTTCCATTCCCCTTGTCCGAAAATGTCGAGGTGCCAGTCTTGGAATCGTTTGTCTCTCTGAATAATGCTCCAGGCCTCAATCAGCCGGTCGAACCCTTTCTGAAAATCCAATCGTCCTACGGCAATGACGCGATGGGCGGTAACAGTTGAGAATTGTCCACTTATATTCATGGCGGCATTAGGAATCACTTCGATATTGGGTAGGGGACCCCAATAACCTTTATCTTCTTTGGTCAGGACCACGAATCGATCGAATTGGCGGACAATCTGTTCATCTTGTCGGGTACGCCAACGGTCTATCCAGCCTAACAAACCTTTGCGTCCGTACTGGAGGCGGAAAAATTTGCAATAGTGGAGTTCAAGTACTTTTTTACTGCCATCTTTGATAGATGGAATGAAGGAAGATTCCGATGGATAAAGCGAGACGACGATATCAGCTTTTTCTTTCTTCAGGAGTTCCGTTAAAGCCTTGCGATGTTTATGTTTGCGTCGCAGGTATCCGGCAATTTTCAGCAGCGGATGTTTTTTATTGTCGTCGGAATAGTTGATGTCAAGATTTATCAGGTTTACTTTTTCCGGTAGCAGATAGAAAGGTGGGCGATTTTTCTGGTCGGTAGTGACAATCAGGATATTCCAGTGAAGCTTTTCCACCAGATAGGTCACTTTGTTGACCAATACCCGCTCCATCCCTCCGGGATTATAGAGGGAATGTGTACAATAAATAAGTTTCATCTTGTTTTACAAGGGTTACATCATCCCGCCGGATGATAGGGAAGTTGCGGCTTATGCAATCTTCCAGTCCGTGATAGTCCCTTTTGTGCTGTCGAAGTTAATACCGACCTTCACAATCGGGAGACCGCATAGGGCAAACCGCTCTGCATAATTCTTCAGATTGATTTGCTCTAATGCCTGATCGGCACTTTTGTTCAGTTTCAGTTCAATCAGATACAGCCGGGTTGCCGTGCGCATTACGACATCCACTCTGCCGTGTGGTGTATGTACCTCTACATCCACATCATAACTTAACATGCTGAAAATAATATATAACAACTGTTGATAATGCCCTTCGTAATCCGTATTGTTACAATAAGGTACTGTAGATAAAAAGGTTTGTAATAGTTTTAATGCGTCATCTATGTCACCTTTACTGATAGCAATAGACATTTTGGCAACAGTTGTGTTACCCTGTTCGCTTTTCCTATGTACATAGTATGGCAGTAAGTTGCTCATCAGTCCAACACGTACTTCCTTGTTTGGAATGCCAAGCTGATATATCCTTGCATACGGATTACCGCCTTTGATTGTGATATAACCACTCTGATAAAGTAAGGGTGTAATACTTTCTATGAGCTCGGTAGGCGCTTCAAAATCAGTTACTGTAGCATCTATATGTCCTATATCGGACGGTTGTATGCCAAACTTACGGAGCATCTCTATCAGATAAGTCGGTGTTGCGCTTTCAAACCAGTAAGAATTCAACATTCCGTCACTGAAAGCATTCAGCAGACTATATGGGTTATATACGTCTGGTGATGGCCATGTAAAATGATATCCGTCATAATTTATTTTCAGTTCGTTCAAAACTTCTTCACTGTTAGTTCCCAGTTTTTCAGCGAAAAGGACAATATCATTTGCCATTTGACTCTCCATTTCTTCCTGAGTAATACCACAGATCGCAGCGTATTCAGGAAGCATACTGATATTTTTGATGTTATTTAATTCGCTGAAAATACTTCGTTGCGAAAACTTTGTAATACCCGTCAGGAACACATAACGCAGGTATGGGTCACAAGCCTTCAGCGGACTGTAAAAGTTTCGCATCACGTTGCGCAAGACAGGCAAGTTCTTCTCTTCATGAACCACATCCAATAACGGGGCATCATATTCGTCTATTAGAACAACAGTCTTTTTGCCTGTCTGGTGGTAAATATCCATAATCAGGTTGGCAAGACGTATATTCACATCTTCTATTTCATTGGAGCTTATTCCCAGTCTTTGTTCATTTTTTTGCAGCAGGTTGAGCAAATAACGATTCAAAGTATCGGCATCCATATGTTTGCCTAAACTCATGTCGAAATGCAATACCGGATATGATTCCCATTTCGTTTCCAGATGGTCGATGGCCAGTCCTTCGAACAATTCTTTCCGCCCTTCAAAGTAAGCATGCAGTGTACTGGTGAGCAACGATTTGCCAAATCTTCGAGGACGCCCCAAGAACATATATTTGGCATCCGTGTGCGTCATCCGGTAAACGTACGCCGTTTTGTCGATGTACAAGTAATCTTCTTCCCGGATTTCCGGGAATGACTGTATGCCTATCGGGTATCTCTTCCTTGTTCTGTTCATAGTCGCTCTCTATTTACTTCATCTGTAGAAACAAAGATAGGAATAAAAAAATCCAAAGAAATAATTCGCTGAAAAATGAAAAAATCCAAAGAAATAATCTGGCGTTTTTGGAAAAAATCCAAGGAAATAATTTTTTTTGGCAGCAACAATGAACTTTAAAAAATCATTTGTGCTTCTTCTCTAAATGATTATAATATGCTTTTCTTCCATTAAGATCATCTTCCTTTACAGGACTACCTGCACCTAATAAACTAAGTACGATGTCTGGGACACCCTCCAATTCCGTACTTTGTTTTTTGTCTTTGAAAGTCAATAGATTTAAGTAATCCTCTATTATGGAAGAGAGGCTTTTCCCTTTGGATGCCGCATAGATTTGCGCTTTATCTACTATTTCTTTATTCAAATTTATCGTTGTTGTTGCCATATCTTATTATCTATAAATCTCCTTTAATACAAAAATAGATATTTATTTCTTAGAAACAAATTGCAATTGGATAATTCTTGTTAGATTGCAATCCATCCTTCACTCAACAATTGTTGCGAAGTATATTCTTCACAACTGTCTGGATTGAACCATATTTCCGGGCAAACTACTATTTTGTTTGCATTTTTGTTCAAAAAAGCTCCCCACCAGCTGTAGGTACTGTTTGATATGATATTATGTTTGCACAAGCTCATCAACTGCATATCGAAATGGCTGCCATATCCTGCAATGGGATTCCCTTCCACCAATGTATAATCAAAATCAGTAAAGTTTTCTTTTACCCATTCCTTGTCATCTGCGAAAACATAAAATCGCGGGTTCTTTATTTTTTCTTTTATTAGATTTACTGCTTTCCGGTAATATTCTATTGGACAAGTTTTTTGATACCAGATTCGTGACAGATAGTCTTTTCCTTTTCTTACATGGATGGCGACGGACTGGCAGGCTTGCATCTCATGTGCAAAGTTGAGATTTTGATTGTCTGTAAAAGGAGAAAAAGCAAAAACCTCCTGTATTCTATCACGTATAGCCTCCACCATTTTTGCATTTTGGAAAACGCCCATCATATATACAGAATGCCCTGTTTTATCCGGGAAAGGTACCTCAAAAGCAGAGAGTGTTTCTACATGACAAGTAAACGGGAGAAATTTTCTGCGAATTTTCGATATCAAATCGCTTCCTCCGCCAGTCTGAACTACTTTCCAAGTAGAGGCTTGCCGTATATTTGCATGGGGGAAGATTGCTTTCCAAGCAACATGTTCGTGTCCCAATTGGGCCGTATGATAATAATCTACCCATGCGTCATATCCCAATTTTTTCAGATACAAATAATAACTATATTGAAACATACGGTTTGCTAAACCGCAAGCCATGTTGACAATAATCATATCTTATTATAAATTTCTGCCTTATTCGTTATGTTTGAGTTCACTAAACATAAAAATGGAGCAAATATCACAAAAATGTCAGTAGATACTTTTATCCAAATGCATAAATTCAATAATAAAATAGCTATGAATAAGTATTTGGCATCTTCCGATTTCTTAATACATTCTCTACATACTGTTATAAAAAAAAGAATGAATACTGAAAGTCCAGTTTGGCCGAAATAAAAGATAAAACGAGAGTAACCGGCATCTGTATTCATATAAAAACCATAATCTGACGGGCCGGTATAATATGGATCATTGCTACCGCTTGCCATATATCCATCTCCGATAAGCCATGTTTTAAAATTATCCGGAAAAATCAGACCTTCTGATAACATATTTGTCGAATGGGTTTCAAATTTGCCATATTCAAAATAATTGAAAAAGGCTTCGAACCCAAATCTCAATAGTTTTTGAGATTCAGGATCCGTCTGATATAAATTAATGCAGATAAAACCACCTATCAAAACAACTATCAATGTTATGAATAGAAATGGTTTTAATGGTATGGAACGCATTTCTGGATTAAATAGAAGAGAACAAATAAAATAAATTAGGGCAATCGCTGCCCCAACTGAAATAGTTCTTCCTATCATATTGCCAATGATCAAAATATAAATAGATGCAGAAACAAGAGCGAAGAACACCCATTTGTTTTTTTGTTGTTTTATGGATAACAGTATTAAATAGGCCATTATAATCAATATAGCCCCTAACCTGCCTCCTCCAACATCTAACGCACAGCCAATTCCATAAAGCCTTTCTTCGACCCCAACCCCCATATATTTTTCGCCGGTTATATAGGTGTCAGTGAGATTTTGTAATATAGGATAATGATTGATTAGTAGGGCTAATGTACATTGTATTAAAGCTACAGCCATTAAATATTGCCCAATAATTTCTACAGAAATGTGTTTATGTACCGATTTCATAAGACTTACGCAAAAATACGCAGCAAAAAGCCACACCCACATGGAAATGATATAACCTAAATAGGAGTTATCCGGAGTATTATTTATAGTCATTGAAAGAAAACTACAAAGTGATACTCCTAAGGCATATATGGATATTTTGAAAAGACTTCGCCTGAATTCCTGAGTGCGATTGTTTAGCAAATCCAAGGCAAAACAGATTAATCCTAATACAGCCATCATCATCTTTGTATTGATGGATGGCAAAAAAGAGAAGAAAAAGGGAAATAAGAAAAAACTTGTCAGTACAATGATTACTGATATCTGTATTGTTCTTATCATCTTATTTTAATAATTCAGACAATCTATAGAAGTTATTTATATATGCAACCATATACCAGTTTATTTACCAGCCAGCTATGCAAACCTACTATCCACCATATTTTTTTTGAGGCACACCATTGAACCCATCTGCGGCGTTTTGATACATAATGATTTTGCAAAATATACTGATTGGCTTCCGGATAGCTCTTTTCCCATAATTTATACATTTGTTTTTCTCCGTTCCTTAGAAAGGAAAACTTTGCCTCTAGTTTCATACATGCTATTTCTAAATTTAGGGTATCCCCAAATTTTCTATGCAAAAAAACTTCAACTCTTTGAATGTTGTATGCTATTGCTTCCCAGTGGTTTGATGAAAAACTTCGGGAATATGCATCGGTATTAAGTTTCACATAGTGATAAAATGCCTTAGGTATGTATGAAACTTTTTTTGCAACAGCAAATAGCAACATCATAGTCATATCTTCTCCCATCGCATATCCTTCAGGAAAAGAAATTCCATTATCGGTGTATAGTCGGTGACGTACTAATTTGTTCCATACATTGTATTTCATCTGTCCAGCCAGCATAGCCTTTAATGCCTCCATAGGTGTTGCATATGCGGGTTGTTTCATATACCGTTCATTCTGTTCAAATGATAGGAACCAGTCACACCATACGATGTCTGACTCTTCTTCTTTCGCTGTACGATAAAGAGTTTCCAGCATATTCGGTTCCACAAAATCATCGCTATCGCAGTGAAAGATATATTCCCCTTTAGCTATTGCTAACCCTGTATTCCGGGCAGCAGGTAAACCTTGATTCTGTTCGTGTTTAAGTATGATAATAGTTTTTTCTGGGTATTTCTCTGTGCATTTTTTCAATTTTCCGATGCTGTTGTCAGGAGATGCATCATCCACAAAAATAAATTCGACATCATCCAGTGTTTGAGAAAACAGTGATTCAGCACATTTCTCGATAAATGCTTCTACCTTATATACAGGGATAATAACCGAAACTTTCATAAAGTCAAGGCAATGCCATTTCTTGTTGAACTTTCCCCTTTCGTTTCATGCGAAGTAACCAGAGGTATGCTTTCCCCAATGTTTGCATGATGACCTTATTGGCATACGGATGATTTCTCCAGTAGGAAATGTATGCAAATCCTTTAAATGAACTGATCTCTTTGCTTCCTATCAAGTCATAGATATCCTTATTTACTTCTTTCAGCTGCTTGTCAAAATCGATAAGCAGTTGTCGGTTTGTCTGATTGTAATGGCTTAAAACAAAAACATATATTTCCTTTACACAGGGAATAATTCGTGCATACAGATAAGCCTGTACGGGTTTTCCGTTAAATAGGTATTTGTATTTTCCATACATTTTTGCCATCTCCAATGCACAATATCGGGTATGGGAAAGATTTTTTAATTTAACTTCCGGATTTATGGTTTGTCCGCTTCTGCCTATCAGGTATTTATATACGTACTTATTGAAATATGCGACGGACCGGACGGATATCATCGGAATGAATATCCATTGCTGGTCGGTGTACGAAATTCCTTCTGTTTGTTTATATTCTAATGCAACTATATTTTCTTTCCGATAAGTTACGGCATGCATTTGCATATTTTGAAAGACAGGAGTTTGGCATACATCGTCCATTCTGAATATTGTTCCGTTTCCCAATCGGTATTTGATAACTTTCTGTACTCGTCTTTCTGTATCAACTACAGCAAAGTCTGATAGGATCAGATCTGCATCTGTTTCTTTCAAGAAGGAAAGGAAATACTCGAAGTTTTGCGTATCAAAACTATCGTCAGCATCCAATATTTTGATATACTTTCCACAAGCTTCTGTCAGTCCCCGATTGATGCATGATCCATAGTTCCCATTTCCTTTGTCTATTACGCGGAATATATCGGGATAGTTTGTTTCATAGTTGTGTGCTATGGCTGATGTAGCATCCTTACTGCCGTCATTGATGACAAGTACTTCTAAATCTTCTTGATGTTGATGCACACATAATGAATCCAAACAATATGTCAAATATTGTTCCATGTCGTATGCAGGTACGACTATAGTCAAAATTTTATTCATGTTTGTTTGTGTTTTATTCGATAATGAAACCGCCTGTCCTTTTTAAATCATATCTGATAAGTAATAGTTCTTGCACTGACTTAGGCAGGCATTCTTTCACTCGTTGACGCAAACTCTTTTTTATAGGAATTGATCGGTAAGGAGATGGGCGCTGCAACAGTTCTTCCTGATGGATTTGTATGTCACGTATGGATTTTTGTATCTCATTATAATAATCATACAAATCCTTGTTAGCCATAAATTCCTGTTTACATATTTCTCCGTACTTTTCAAGAATGTGCCATTTATCTAATTGTTCACGTTGGGTGAAGAAAGCGAAATGTGCTGCAATTGCATCACCGTTCCATGCATTCGATATCCCTTGGCGAGTGGGATAGATGCATGATAAGAATTCTTCATCGTCTCCGGGAACGATTCCGGAAAATTTTCTCATTTCATCCCCGAACCAAAGTATGGAGTTGATGGAAAAACGGGTCATGCCCATTTCTTTTTTTCCTACATATAGTTTCTCCCACAGATGTTTTTTTAAATAATTCTCGATGAACCACAGATGAAGCTCTTTGGCAAAATATCCGCTTTTCCATAAAACAGGATGTGAACATGATGCGTCATAATATTTATCAAGCTTCAGCTTTTTCTCAACCTGTAGGAGATAGGTGGATAAAGAATTATTGATAACTAATGGGGATACGAGGAAATATTGGGGATTATCCACACGGAATTTTACCATTTTTTCAATTAAATGGGGTTCCATCCATACTATATCGTCATCCAATTTGAAGTAAATGGTCTTTTCCTCCACACAGTTTTTATAAAAGGCATTAATACTCTTGTTGCCGTTGACTAATTTATCAGGTTGCCATACCAAATGGATTACAGGAAACTTCTTTGCTATCTGTTTAAAGAATTCGATGTCTGCACCATTATGCGTATTGACCCAGATATCATAACGATCCACTATATTGCACGACACGATGTATGGAATCAAATATTGTATATAGCGGCGTCGTCCGGCGGCGGTATTGATGACAATCTTGTAATTTTGATACATTTTTACTTATAAACTAAAGTGTTGCATGGCAGCTTTGATAACCGGAGCCATATCATAATATTTATATTCAGCTAACCTTCCGCCGAAGATAACAGATGTTTCTTGGTCTGCCAATTTTTTGTATTGTTTATATAATGAACTATTATATTGGTCATTTACCGGATAGTAAGGCTCCATTCCTTCCGTCCATTCTACAGAATATTCTTTGGAAATCACTGTTTTGGGATTTTGGTACACTTCTGTACCAAATTGTTCGAAATGTTTGTGTTCGATGATACGGGTATAGGGTATCATTTGTTCTGTATAGTTAACAACAGCATTTCCTTGAAAATTAGGAATATCTAATATCTCTTCTTCAAAACGGACTGTCCGATAAGCTAATTTGCCGAAACAATAGTTGTAAAACTCATCTATTTGCCCGGTAAAGACTATCTTTTCTGCTATGTTTTCCCAATAATTTCGATTATCGAAAAAATCAGTGTTTGTTCTTACTTCAATACCTGTCAATAAACCATTTATGAGCTTATTATATCCTCCAATAGGGATTCCTTGGTAACAATCGTTGAAATAATTGTTGTCAAAAACAAACCGTACGGGCAAACGACGGATGATAAAAGCTGGCAGATCTATACACGCTCGCCCCCATTGTTTTTCCGTATAGCCTTTTATTAGTCGTTC
>CALVFH010000052.1 GCA_944326775.1 uncultured Parabacteroides sp. | reverse complement strand
GCCGCTCCGACCGCAAACGAAGCTATCAGCGCAACCGATGTTAAGGTAATCGCTCTCGACGGTGCCGTTAACGTGAAGAACGCAGCTGGCAAGAACGTAGTAGTATCTACTATCCTTGGCCAGATCGTAGCTAACGAAGTTCTGACATCTGACAATGCTACAATCAGCGTACCGGCAGGTATCGCCATCGTAAGCGTTGACGGTGAAGAAGCTGTTAAGGTTAGCGTGAAATAAATAAGAGAAAATTCATAATTATCCGCGCAGGCAATCGCCTAAGTAGGCCGGGAGGTTGAAAAAGCGGAATAGTTATTATAATAGTTAATTGAAAAATAAAGTTCTATCCGCATAAAGTACTTTCGCGAGGAAGGAAGCGGAACACTAAAAAGAATCCCTGCCGCCCACATTCGGATGGCAGGGATTTCTATTTGAATTTGGATAAAAATTGAAGGATTATATGGATTCAGCAATCTTCCAGACGCCGAATCCATTCATCGAATAAAATACATTTTTCTCTAATTGTATTCAGTCCAATATCAGATGCAAGACATGCGCCATAGACCACTTTGTCATATCCTTTAATAGCCTTTTTTAAACGCTCCGAAGGCGCCGTAGCTGGAGAGTTATTGATTTCTTCCGGAGTATGAAAATCAGTTACCGCATCCTGCAACAGCTGGAAATCAAGCTCCTCTTTCGTGAAATTATTGGGAAAAACAGAAATATCACTGAATAATAATCCCTCAAACTCATGCAGTTGGATATAAGGGATAAACCTCTGACGCAGGCTCACATCCATATCCAATGACATCTGTTCAAAAAGGAAATGCATCTTGTCATAAATGTTGTTTATTCCTTTACTTGCCATCCATCCAGGAAATTTGTAAGAATCTCGGATACGATAATAATCGACAAACAACGAAACAAAACAATTATTTTCATTCAGATGCCTGACAATTTGTTTCTTCAAAGTATCCCAAGCGACAATTCCCCCGTTTGAATGTTTGATGGTCGGCGCATCCAGCAAAATACCTTTACTAAATAAATGACCCTGCAAAAGGTCCTGGCAAAAAGCTTGCTCAGTCGGTCCTTCGCAAATGATAACCAATCTTTTCATTTAGGCTGTCCTCCTTTCAAGATATTTTGTTTCCACAAATCTCCCAACGTATATTCATCCAGCCAAGCGTCTAAACATTCCGAATCCAACCTCTCCATCAAAGAAACACCATTTTCTCCCTGATTGACTGTAATAATATCTTCTGCATCGAAGTTGCTGATCAAGTCGGCACTTTGGGTAGCGATAATCACCTGTGTCCCTTTAGCAGACACCGATTTTATCATGCCCGACAACTTTTGTATGGCCAACGGATGCAATCCCAATTCCGGTTCGTCGATGATAATTACTTTCGGCGGCACCGGTTGCAGGAACAACGTAGCCAAGGCAATAAAACGAACGGTTCCGTCGGAAAGATCGGTAGGCCCATAAACGGTAGAACTGAATTTGTCTGTCCATAGCAAACGGACGGTATCCGATGCGCTTACTTTAAAATAAAAATCGCTGAAATAAGGAGCTATACTTTGGATAACACGCACAATCCGTTTATAAACAACAGGTTCATTTTCCCGGATTCCATACAGGAACGCAGCGATATTCTCTCCTTTTTCATATAAATAATACACATCATTTGCTATATGACTTTCCTTGGTAAAAGGAGAACTTTTCCCCGTATCATGGAAATGATATTTCTTTATCTCAGACAAATAGTTCTTGATATAATCCCCTCTATGCAAACCATTATACGATTTGATACTGGACTCGTTGCCAAATTGGGCAATGTTACAATAAGCCCCATTATACCCCAGTTCTTCTTCAACAAACACAAACTTATTGTCCCCTTCTTGCAGATTAAAGACATAGGAATTGCCTCTGAAATCTATCTTGGCATAAATAAATTTCGTAACTTTTCCACCTTGGAAGAAATATTTGTCAATACCTCCGTTAAGAGCGACATATTCCGTAAGTTTCTGCTCATACAAACGATTAAGAAACTCAAAGAAAGACAAAAAGTTACTTTTCCCAGAGCCGTTTGCTCCTATCAATATGTTAACAGGATGCAAGACAATCTCCAAATCCTTGAAAGATTTATATCCTTTAATTTCTATTTTATCCATAATTCCTACTATTGAAGATAACTATCTATCCATGTGCAACGAATGCAGAATCTCCCGGTTTATAAGACTTTTGTACAAAAAGAATAAGAAATCACACATCGCAAATGCGGATGCACTTCTCTAACGAAGCAATCTTGTCTTTCTGCTTCGGGACAAACTCCTGACCAACGAAACCTTTATAACCGGTTTCCACGATAGCTTTCATGATGGCCGGATAATACAATTCCTGGGTTTCGTCGATTTCCGCACGACCCGGACAGCCGCCGGTATGGATATGCGAGAAATATTCATGATACTTTTGGATAGTCTCGATGATATTTCCTTCCATAATCTGCATGTGATAAATATCATAGAGCAAACGGAAATTGGGAGAACCTAAGCGACGGCAGAGTTCGACACCCCAAACCGTATGGTCGCACAGGTAATCTTTATGACCGACGCTGTTCAGCAATTCCATCGTCAGGACAACGTGGTATTTCTCGGCCGTGGGCAAGAGACGTTTCAGACCCTTCTCGCAATTCTCCCAGCCCTGCAGGTCGGTGACGCCGTTCCGCCGTCCGGCAAAACAGATCAGGTTGGTCAGTCCCGCCTCAGCCACCTGCGGAATAATCTCTTCGTAACTGGCAACCAGTTCGTCGTGGAGCGAAGGATCGTTGAAACCGCGGTCGATTCCCAGGCCGGCACCCTGCGCCATGGCAACAGTCAACCCATGTTGTTTCACGACAGGCCAATCCTTCGGATCGAGCAACTCGACCGATTCGATACCAATCTTCTTGCAGATTTCGCAAAACTCGTCCAGCGGATATTCCCCGAAACACCATTTGCTTACCGAATGACGGATATTCCCCTTCAGCGGAGCCTGTTCCGCCATTCCCGATACCGTACGGGCCGCTTCCGCACCCGATACAGCCAACGCCGCGCCCCCGGCCAACAAGCCTTTGAGGGCAGTTCTTCTCGATATGTTTTTCATACGTAATTGATTTTAATATATACAAAGGTAGGATTTCAATCGGGATTTCCACAAATCCGAAAAGGAATAGGAGAGAAAAAAAGATAAATTACCGGACAATCCGGTGGTAGTCTCGCCGGGAATCGAACCCGGATCAAAAGTTTAGGAAACTTCTATTCTATCCGTTGAACTACGAGACCATCCTTTTCAAATCGCTCCGCAAAGATAACATGTTTTCGGCAATTAGGCAAACAATCGCCGAAGCCTTGTTAAATTATAATAATTGCAAGTAGTATGTATTGCAAAGTACATTAGTATCGCCTATTTTTGTAGCATTAAACAAAATCAAGAAGATATGAATGCGGAAAATGTAAAATCCCAAATGAGGAAAGGGACGCTCGAATATTGCATCCTTTTGCTTTTGCGGAAAGAACCGGCCTATACCTCCGACATCATCCAGAAGCTGCAGGAAGCGCAACTGATTGTTGTAGAAGGAACGCTCTATCCGCTCCTTACGCGCCTCAAGAACGGTGGCCTGCTCAGCTACCAATGGATAGAATCCACCCAGGGCCCTCCCCGAAAATACTACAAGCTGACATCAGACGGCGAAGCCTTTTTAGGCGAGCTCGAAGCCGCCTGGAAACAGCTTAATGACACCATCAATCACATTAAAAACAATTAAACTACGACAACAATGAAAAAAACGGTAACTGTAAACTTAGGAGGTACTGTTTTCCACATCGATGAAGACGCGTATCAATTATTAGACAAATATCTGACCAACCTGCGTATCCATTTTCGCAGGGAAGAAGGGTCGGATGAAATCATGTCCGACTTCGAAAGCCGCATCAGCGAATTATTCAACGAACGTCTCCGCCTGGGATATGAAGTCATCAGTATTGAACAGGTGGAAGAAGTAATCCGCCGGATGGGCAAACCCGAAGAAATCTTTGACGAGGAACACGAGACCGACAGCTCCAACATCCACACCGATACGGAGGCCGCACACGTGAATGTAAAAAAACGGCTGATGCGCGACCCGGACAATCGCATCATTGGAGGGGTCTGCGGAGGACTATCCGCCTACATGGGCTGGGATGCAACTGCCATCCGCTTGATTTTCTTCCTTCTGATTTTCCTGCACGGCGTAATCATCCCCATCTACCTGCTTTGCTGGATCATTATGCCCCAGGCCCGGACGGCTACGGAGAAACTACAGATGCGCGGAGAAAGCATCACGGTTGAAAATATCGGAAGGACCGTGACAGACGGTTTTGAGAAAACAGCAGACGAAACTCACCGCGAGGAAGAACAACGCTCGACATTCCAGAAGATTGCCGATGTCTTTGTCCAAATCGTCGGCATCTTGCTGAAAGTGTTTGTCGTTCTGATTGGCGTCGCACTCATTCCGGTTCTTCTGGTTATCCTGTTTATCTTTGTCATCGTCATGCTGTCGCTGTTCCTGGGAAGCACCAGCTTTTTATATCACTTATCCCCCTTTGGATTGGACTTACTAAACGGACACATCACTACCGGAATGGCTGCATTCGGAAGCCTCTCTACTTTTCTGGTAATAGGCATCCCGGTAGCAGCACTGGTCTATATGGCGTGCTGCCATATATTCCACTGGCGGCCGATGCCTTCGGGAGCCAAATGGGTACTCCTCATCCTTTGGTTTATCGCCGCCGCTTTCTTTGCCGTATATCTGATTCACTATGGGTATCTCTGGTGGGGTGAAGGCGGACCAACGTGGTTCTGGGAACAAGCCTTTTGGCCATAAAGACTTAACGCACCGGATCGCGGTTTCAATGACAATATGCCGGATTCGCCTGCACAAACATGAGGCGATTCCGGTATTTTGTTGTATTTTTGCCCACAAAAGCGATAGAAAAATGAAGAACGAATTTCTCCAGACAGAAGAGGCGATTGTCGCCATGCTGAGAACGGTGTACGACCCGGAAATTCCGGTAAACATATACGATTTGGGACTGGTCTATAAGGTAGATGTAGATGACGAAAAGAATGTACGCATCGACATGACACTTACCGCCCCCAACTGCCCCGCCGCAGACTTTATCCTTGAAGATGTCCGCATGAAAGTCGAATCGATTGCCGACGTAAAAAGTGTTGAAGTAAATCTTGTCTTTGAACCGGAATGGAACAAAGACATGATGAGTGAAGAAGCAAAGTTGGAATTAGGATTTCTCTGATTCATGGCGCGTACAACCATCTATTTTGCCTCAGACGCCCATCTGGGAGCTCGTTTCCATCAAGATCCGCATGCTGTAGAACGGCGCCTTGTACGCTGGCTCGACAGCATCAAAGACAACGCTATCGCAGTCTGGTTCCTCGGAGATATGTTCGACTACTGGTACGAATACAAATACGTCGTTCCCAAAGGATTTACCCGCTTTCTGGGGAAAGTGGCCGAACTTTCAGACCTCGGCGTAGAAATTCATTTCTTTATTGGCAACCACGACATCTGGATGTTCGATTATCTGCCCACGGAAGTAGGCGCCATTATCCATCGCAAACCGCTTACCATCAATCTTTTGGGCAAGAACTTCTTCCTGGCTCACGGAGATGAAGTGGACAACCGGAGTTTAGGATTCCGCATTATCCGCCGTATCTTCAGAAACAGATTCTGCCAATGGCTTTATGCCGGCATCCATCCTCGCTGGACTTTCGGATTCGCTCTCGGCTGGTCCCTCAGCAGCCGCAAAAAAGGATTAAAAAAAGAAGCACAGGAATATGAAGGAGAAGCGTCGGAATATCTTGTCGCATTCGCCAAACAATACCTCAACGAACATCCGGACATCAACTTTTTTATCTTCGGTCACCGCCACATCATGCTCGACCTGATGCTCAACCGCACTTGCCGACTGCTGATTGCCGGCGACTGGATGCAACATTTTTCCTACATTTCCTGGGACGGGAACCAGTTACTGCTCGACCAGTTTGAGGTGGAAGAATAAACGAAAAAAATTATTCCAACACGAATTCCACTTCTTTAAAGGCATAGCGGCGCTGTTCGCCATTCGGCAGTTCCAAGATCAGATGACCATCCGGCTCGATTCTCAGAATTGTCGCATTAAAATTTCCAAAATCATCATGATAAGGGAAACAACCCTCTTTCCGATATAAAGAATAGCAATAGTCCGACTGAATGCTCTCCTCTTCGCCTTGAAGAAGTTGCATATACCGCGAATAAAAAATCTCCAAAAAACGGCTAAGGATTTCCTCACAATCGAAATCCGCATTCTTAATCTGCCCCAAAGAAACAGGATTCGGAGCCCCTCCACGGAAAACACGCTGGTTCACATTTAGACCGATCCCAATTATCGAACAACCGATATACTTTCCTATCAAATCATTCTCAATCAGCATACCGCAGATTTTCCGGTCTTTCCAATAGATATCATTGGGCCATTTCACCGAAATATCCTCCACATACGCATCGAGTGTTTCCTTGATACTCAATGCCGCAATTTGCGAAAGCAGAAACTGATGGTTTGCCAAAACCGATGTCGGATAAATCACCAGACTGAACGTAAGGTTCTTTCCCGCTTCCGATTCCCAGGTATTTCCAACTTGTCCCCGACCGGAACACTGAAAATCGGCCCATAAAACACTACCCTCCGGCAATTTCTCTTCAGAGAGCATCCTCCGCAAATGACTGTTGGTCGAATCTGTCTGCTCCAGATGAATAATCATCGGACTTTTTCCACTCTCATTATTCCCTCCCATCATAACTATTTTAATTTATTTGACCGGCGCATAAAAAGCGTCTTCAATATGTTCTTCCACCTGATAATTGCCCTCAGCATCCTTTATCAAGGCAACAATATCGAAACGGACAGGCAATTCCACATTGAAAAGACGAGCATAGGCATCAGCAGCCTGAACTATACGGCGAATTTTTCCCGCATCCACAGCATCCTCCGGAGCAACCAGATAATTAACCGAGCGAGTTTTCACCTCCACCACAACCAGTTCACCGTCTTTTTCAGCCACCATATCCAGTTCGAAATGATGGAAATGCCAATTCGCATGCAATATGCGATATCCCCGCTTCTCCAAAAAGGAACGGGCAGCAATCTCCCCCTCCTTGCCTATCTTTGTTTTCGATTCTTTCATATTAGTGAATCTATTTTATTTTATAGACTGCAAAAATATGGAATTTGTATGGAAATCGTGTACTTTTGTAACATGAAACAAATAAAGAAATATTCTTCTGCACATCCGGCCCGCCCACGCAAATATAAAGTCGTCTTTATGCTGAATGAAGACGAACATAAAGCAGTGGAACGTTATCTGGTAAAATACCGGATAACCAACAAATCACGCTGGTATCGCGAGACGATTATTTCACACATCCTGAAAAACCTCGAAGAAGATTACCCCACACTCTTTAACGAGAATGAAATGAGAAGATAACGACACAAATGATAAACCCATTCGACGATAACTATTTCATGCAGCAAGCCCTTGCTGAAGCTCAGGCTGCTTTCGAAGAAGGCGAAGTGCCGGTAGGTGCCGTCATCGCCTGCGACAACCGCATCATAGCCCGGGCCCATAACCAGACCGAAAGACTTAACGATGTTACCGCCCATGCAGAAATGCTGGCCATCACCGCTGCTGCCAACACCTTGGGAGCCAAATACCTGACCGGCTGCTCACTTTACGTAACCGTAGAACCTTGCGTCATGTGTGCCGGAGCCATCGGTTGGGCCCAAGTCAGCACCATTGTTTACGGAGCCCGCGACGAGAAACGGGGATACAGTCTCTATGCCCCGAAAGCTTTCCATCCCAAAGCCACCGTCCGCCAAGGCGTTCGGGAAGAAGAATGCACCCGGCTGATGAAAGATTTTTTCGCCCGAAAACGAAACAAATAGAATCCGGAAAAGCCATTTTGCAGTCTCCCCCCTTTTTTGTAAGTTTGCGCCAAAACTTATCTTATGAGACAGTTGATATTTTATACTTTCTGCATCGCACTGCTCCTGACAGCCTGTCAAGGGAAAAGAGAAGGGAATGAACGACTCATATCTGTCACTATTGAGCCCGAACGATACATAGCCGAACAGATTGCCGGAGAATTTTATCAGATTAATTGCGTAATACCCGACGGACAAAGTCCGGAAACTTACGACCCCACTCCTCAGGAAATGATCCTTATCGGAAAGAGCAAGGCATATCTGCGCATCGGAGATATCGGCTTCGAACAAGCCTGGATGAAAGCGATTAAAGAACAAAATCCATCCATGCAAATTTTCGATCTTTCAAAAGGGATCCACCTAATAGCCACTCAAGAGCCAAACGAACATGCTGAAGCACACGCACATCACCACGGACCGACGGATCCGCATATCTGGACTTCGGCTCAAAACATGAAAATTATTGCCCGCAATGCGGCTGAAGCTTTTATTACACTCGACCCGGAAAACAAAAATCATTATGAGGAGAATTATACCCGCCTGATAACCCAAATAGAGCGCACAAAACAAGAACTCGACAACCTGTTGATACCCTTAAAAGGACAGGCATTCATCATATATCATCCGGCCCTGACCTACCTGGCCCGGGATTACCAGTTAAAACAGCTTTGCATTGAAATGGATGGCAAAGAACCTTCGCCCGCCCAACTGAAAACGCTGGTTGAAACCGCCCGAAAATACCAAGCAACAACGGTCTTCGTCCAACAGGAATTTGATCAAAAAAATGCAGAGCTTATTGCAAAGGAAACAGGATGCCGCCTCATCCAGATTAACCCGCTGGAATACGATTGGGCCAAAAGCATGATTCGTATCGCTAAATCATTGGCACATGGAAAATGAACTGATACGCATTGAGCATGTAACAGCCGGTTATGATGGCAAGGTTGTCCTGCAAGATATTTCCCTAAACGTTTACCCAAACGACTTTTTAGGAATCATCGGACCCAACGGAGGTGGTAAAACAACCCTGCTGAAAATCATCCTGGGTTTACTCCCCCCCATGAAAGGTCAAGTCCGTTTCTTTCATGAAGGGCAGGAAGTCCCGGCTATCCGCATCGGCTATCTGCCACAGATGAATCGGATTGACCGGAAATTTCCAATTTCTGTCCGTGAAGTCATCGCCTCTGGATTAGCTTCAGAAAAGCCCCGCTTCCGAGATTATACAACAGAACAGAAACAACGTATTGAAGAAATCATCCGCCAAATGGGATTGGAAGAACAGAAAAACCGGGCAATCTCCGATTTATCCGGAGGACAATTGCAACGGGTTCTATTAGGACGTTCCATGGTTTCCAAACCGGAAATCCTGATTCTCGACGAACCCAACTCATACGTGGACAAACGTTTTGAATCGCATTTCTATAAACTGCTAACTGAAGTTAATCAGGAAAGCGCAATCATTTTGGTATCGCACGACATCGGTACCGTCTTGTCGATGGTAAAGAATATCGCCTGCGTCAACGAAACATTGCATTATCATTCAGGAACAAACATCAGCTCGGAATGGTTAGAAGACAAATATGCATGTCCCATTGAACTGGTCGGACACGGCAACCTTCCTCACCGGGTACTCAAAAACCACGAGACACAGCCATGATCAGTTTTCCCGAAATCGGTTTCATTGTCAGCGTCGGCGTCATCATCTTCGGCTGGACAGCAGTCATGCAAAACCCTTTTATCAGCAAAGGGCAGAAGATCCTGTGGATACTGACCATTCTGGTGCTTAACTGGATTGGCCTCCTTTGGTATTATTATACATTTTATATAAAGAACAATGACAACTAAGGCATCAAAAAAAATACTTATCACCGGAGCCAGCGGTTTCATCGGAGGCTTTTTAGTCGATGAAGCCCTTGAACGGGGCTATGAAGTGTGGGCAGGCATCCGTCCGAAAAGCGATCGTTCACACCTGCAAGATCCCCGCATCCGGTTTATCGACCTTCCTTATACTGACGAAACCAAGTTAGCAAACGTCATCGAAGAACACGTTCGAAAAGAAGGACGATGGGACTATGTCATCCACAATGCCGGTCTGACCAAAACTCCAGACAAACGTCTTTTTTTCGAAGTAAATGCAGAGAATACCCGCCGTTTCCTGGATGCCCTGTCACCTGAAAGCATCCGTCCTGACAAGTTTTTGCTCATGAGCAGTCTCAGCAGTTATGGTATCGGAGACGAACTCGGATTCCGTCCGTTCAGCCTCGACGACCAGCAACGCCCCAATACAGCCTACGGACAAAGCAAACTCCTTGCCGAACAGTATGTCCGTCGCCAGGAAATATTTCCCTACATCATTCTTCGTCCTACAGGAGTCTATGGCCCCGGCGAACGTGATTATTTCGTAGAAATCAAAGCCGTCAACTCAGGTTGGGATCTCAAAGTTGGGTTTACGCCTCAACGGCTTACATTCATATACGTAAAGGATTTAGCACGAGCGACTTTCCTCTGTTTGGAAAACGATGCTTTGCGCAACCGGGAATATTTCGTGGCAGACGGCGATATTCATACCGATGGTTCTTTTGCCCGTCTTATTCAGGAACTATTAGGCAAGAAACATGTTATCCACGCCCGACTCCCACTGGGTCTGGTGCATACGGCTTGTATCACTTGCGAAATGTTAGGAAAACTATTCCATCGAGCGATTTTATTCAATACAGACAAATATTTGATTTTCAAACAAAGAAATTGGATTTGCGATGTCGGACCTCTTCAACGCGACACGGGATTCCGAGCCGAATATGATTTACGCCGGGGATTGACGGAAGCCATCGCCTGGTATCGCCAACAAGGCTGGCTTTCCTAAATAATCCTGAATCATTTTAACTGCCATGAAGTTCTCAATCATTACAGTCACCTACAATGCTGCGGAATACCTGGAGCGTACCGTATTGAGTGTTCTCAGCCAATCCTATCCCGATATCGAGTACCTTATCATCGACGGGAAATCAACCGACGGAACAATCGATATTGTCCGACAATACGAAGCAGGCATCAGCTACTGGTGCAGCGAACCCGACCAAGGACTTTACGATGCCATGAACAAAGGATTACGTCGGGCTACAGGCGATTATGTCTGGTTTCTCAATGCCGGAGACACCTTGCCAAGTTCAGACCTGATCCAAACTCTTGTCCAAAAAATCGGAAAGCGCAAACGACTTCCCGACGTCATCTATGGCGATACGGCAATCGTAAACAACACGGGACAAATCCTCGGAATGCGCCATCTGCGCCCTCCCAAGAAGCTGACTTGGAAAAAGTTTGCGTGGGGTATGTTAGTCTGTCACCAAGCCTTTATCGCAAAAAGGAATATTTCTCCGGAATACGACCTGTCTTATCCACTCTGTGCCGACTACGACTGGTGCATCCGAGTCATGAAACAAGCCCATTCGCTTTACAACAGTCGGCTTATCCTATGCCATTTTCTGGAAGCAGGCATCAGTTCGCAACAACGAAAAGCTTCTTTGCAAGAAAGATATGCGATTATGTGCAAATATTATGGTACTTTTGCAACCAGGATGAGACACGTATGGTTCGCCCTGCGCTATCTTTTCAGAACACACAACTAATTCATAACTCATAACGAAAGAAAATGCAGAATCTACTAAAGACCTGGGGAAAACATCTTGCGGCTATTGCCATTCTGCTTGCAGTAACCGTAGTTTATTTCTCCCCTGCGGTGCTGGACGGGAAAGTCATCCAGCAAGGCGACATGTTGAAGGCTGACGGTATGGGAAACAGCCAAATGAAACAATATGAAGAGACTGCCCAACCGGGTGAATTCTCGGCTTGGTCGGATGCCATGTTCGGGGGTATGCCCTATGTTTCAGGCTATGGGAATCCGGCTCCCGACCTGCCTCAATATAAATGGATTGAAAAACCGATGAAAGATTTGGGATACACTGATGCCGGAATGGTATTGGTAGGCCTCCTGAGTTTCTACCTGCTGATGTGCGTGATGGGAGCAAGTTGGTGGCTTTCATTAGCTGGAGCAATCGCTTTCGCACTCGCCTCCTACAACATCATCATTATCGAAGCCGGACATATTACAAAAGCTTATGTAATTGCCTATATGCCGGTTACGTTAGCAGGTCTTGCCTTACTCTTCAAAAAGAAATACCTCTGGGGAAGCATTCTATTCTTGTTAGGTGTCGCCCTGTCATTAGGGAACAGCCATCCACAGATCACTTATTACCTGATGCTTTTATGTGCATTTATCTATGCAGGTTTTCTGGTAAAGGAAATTCGAGAAAAAAACTGGAAAGAAATCGGACTTGTTACGGCAATCATCGCCGTCTGCACATTCATGGCCATTTTACCCGGAGCCAAAAACATGTACAGCCTATGGGATTTAAGCAAACACTCCATCCGTGGAGCCTCAGAACTGACAACCAATCCGGACAATTCCCAAAAGGAAGTATCATCAGGTCTCGATAAAGATTATGCCTTTGCCTGGAGCTATGGGAAAAGCGAACTTCTTACACTCCTCGTACCAAATGCTTACGGTGGAAGTTCCGGAGGCACCCTCAGCTCGGATTCCGAATTTTACAAAGCAGCTAAGACTGCTGGCGCACAAGTAGGAAAAGAGATACAAGCTCCTACCTATTGGGGGAATAAATCGTTCACTTCAGGACCCGTTTACTTCGGGGCTGTCGTTTGCTTCCTGTTTGTGCTGGGTATGTTTGTCATCCGCGATTCCATGAAATGGTGGTTATTTGCCGGAGCAACCTTCCTTACCCTTTTGGCATTAGGTCGAAATCTGGACTGGTTCAATGATTTCATGTTCCATCATTTACCGATGTACAATAAATTCCGTACGGTGGAGATGGCCTTGGTTATTCCCGGCTTAGTCGCACCACTCATCGGCTTCTGGGGATTAAAATACATTTTGAACGGAGAAGTAGATGCGATTCACTTCAAACGAGGGATGATCGGAGCTTTAGCAATTACGGGAGGTCTTTCACTCATTGTATGGATTGCCCCGACATTGTTGCTCAGCTTTCAATCAGATTATGACGCCTACTACCGTCTGCCGGACCAGTTCTACGCAGCATTAGTAGCCGACCGCAAATCCTTAGCATCGGCAGATGCCCTACGCTCACTGATTTTCATCCTGATTACAGCCGGACTGATCTATTGGTATTTCAAGGCCAAAAACAAAAAACTCACCGGGACTCTCATTTCGGCAGGCATCGCCTTGTTGGTATTGGCAGATTTATGGACGATTGACCGTCGTTATTTAAACGACAGCAATTACGTACGTCCGCAAAAGCTTCAGGAACACTATAGCCAATCCGTTGCAGACGAAGCCATCCTGCAAGACAAGAGCAATTTCCGTGTGTTGAATCTCAACAATCCGTTCCTCGAAACCAACACCTCTTACTATCATCATTCCATTGGAGGTTACCATGCAGCAAAACTCCGCCGTTATCAAGAGTTGATTGATCATCGCCTTCAACCGGAAATCGATTCCATCATCGGCACGTTCCAAACGGCAAAAGTCTTCGCAGATTTTGATCGGACACTGGCCTCTTGTTCCTCTCTAAACATGCTCAATACCCGTTACATCATTTACAATCCGGAACAACCTCCCCTGCTGAACCAATTTGCTTATGGAAATGCCTGGTTTGTTTCAGATATCGAAATTGTGGAAAATGCAGATGCGGAAATGGCTGCTTTGGATCATATCAATCCTCGGCATACGGCCGTTATAGATAAACGCTTCGAGACTCAGATAGCAGGTTTCACACCTCAACCCGATTCAACTGCAATAATTGAACTGGAAAGTTACCGTCCAAACAGACTGACTTATTTAAGTCATAGCGGTTCCGAACAATTAGCAGTTTTCTCGGAAATCTACTATCAACCCGGTTGGGAAGCAACTATTGACGGGAAACCTGCCGAACATTTCAGAGCAGATTGGATTCTGAGAGCTATGCGCATTCCTGCCGGCGACCATGAAATCATCTTCGAATTCCGTCCGAAAGGCTATGTGGTAGCAGCAAATGTAGAAGCTTACAGCAGTTTTCTGATTTTGTTACTGCTCATCGGAGCGGTTGGATACTCTGTTTGGAAAACAATCAAAAAAGAATCACAAACAGAATAAAAGCAACAGCGCGGCTACTGTTACTCGCAAAGAGACAATAGTCGCGCTGTAAATTTTTGCCAAGAGCGTTCCTGCTTTTCCCGGGCTATCCCTTGCAGAAAACCCATTCGCCTTTCCGGCTCAAAAACACGGATGATTCCCTCAGCCAGTGCCCCAGCTGAAACCTCAGGCACCACAATACCCGTTCCCGTCCGTCCGACACTTTCTTCAAAATCACCGACCGGAGTGCTCACCATTGGACAATCGAAATAATAGGCAATAGACACCACACCGCTCTGAGTCGCACTCCGATAAGGAAGTACTAACGCATCTGCTGCAGAAAAGAAAAGAGAAACTTCCTGATCCGGAATAAAATGAATGTGAGGGAAAATACGTTCACAAGCAGATGAAGCATTTATCAAGCGTTGGTATTTCTCAAAACTGCCATAACATTCTCCTGCAATCAGCAACTGATAGGATTCATCAAGTTTCCCCATCGCCTCTATAAGCAAATCCAATCCCTTATAATCCCGAATTAATCCGAAAAACAACAATGTTTTTCGAGATGGAAGTCCCAACCGTTCGCGAGCCACCAACAAATCAAGTTTTTGTCCGAACTGATCGTAAAGCGGATGCGGACTAACCACGCAACGAGCCCCTGAACAAAGTCGTCGAACATCCTCAGCCACCGCATCACTCAATGTCACAAAACCCCGACACTGTTTAAACAACAAACGAGCCAACGGTTTATCAAAGAAATGCGGCTCATGAGGAATTGCATTATGCACCAACAGCAGCACCGTACATTCATTTTTCAAACGATTAGCCACATGAGCATACGCCGGAACAAAAAATGACATCCAATAAGAAATAATCAACACATCAGGAGCAAAGCCACGAATATGACGAACCGTTGCAGCATAAGTCCAAGGATTCACACTATCAAGAACCCGTTCACTGGGGAGGGCAAGAGCCGTATCGCCTGCATCGACATACTGACTTTTACCAGGGAAAAGACAATCGGGATAGAGACGGGTAAAACCAAAAACTTTCACCCGATGCCCTTCGGCCTCGAGTGAAAGATACAGTTTCTCGCTAAATTGAGCAATCCCTCCCCGGTAAGGATAAAATGGGGATAAAATCGCGATTTTCATTTAAATCAATACCGATAATGTTCGGCTTTATACGGTCCATCAACAGAAACACCTATATAATCGGCCTGCTTCTGAGTCAATTTGGTCAGTTTCACGCCAATCCGATCAAGATGCAAACGGGCTACTTCTTCATCCAGATGCTTCGGCAAACGATAAACACCTACTTCATACTCTTTTTGCCACAACTCCATCTGTGCCAAAACCTGATTCGTAAATGAATTGCTCATAACAAACGAAGCATGTCCGGTTGCACAACCCAGATTTACCAATCGTCCTTCAGCCAACAAGAAAATAGAATGTCCATCTTCAGGGAAGGTATATTTATCTACCTGCGGCTTGATATTCAAATGACGGATACCCGGATAAGTAACCAAACGGTCCACCTGAATTTCATTGTCAAAGTGGCCAATATTACAAACGATGGCCTGGTCTTTCATCTGCTTCATGTGCTCAAGCGTAATGATATCACAGTTGCCTGTCGTCGTTACGAAGATATTACCTTCTTTCACAGCTTCTTCCATAGTAGTTACCTCGAAACCTTCCATTGCTGCTTGCAAAGCACAGATCGGATCGATTTCAGTAACCAACACGCGAGCACCATAAGAACGCATGGAATGCGAACAGCCTTTTCCCACATCGCCATAGCCAGCCACAACCACAACCTTACCGGCAATCATCACATCCGTAGCACGCTTGATGCCATCGGCCAGTGATTCGCGGCAACCATACAGATTGTCGAATTTCGATTTTGTCACGGAATCATTGACATTGATTGCCGGAATAAGCAATTCACCCCGTTCCATCATCTGATACAGACGGTGAACGCCCGTTGTTGTCTCTTCCGAAACGCCCCGCATCTCACGAATCGTCCGATGCCAGCGCTGGGGATCTTCCGCCAATACGCGACGAAGAGTATCGAGAATACATTTCTCTTCATGATTGGACGGTTCCACATCCAGCGTCGAAGGATCTTCCTCCGCACGAAAACCTTTATGCAACAATAGAGATGCATCTCCTCCGTCATCCACGATCAAATGCGGACCTTTCCCATCAGGAAAACGAAGGGCCATCTCCGTACACCACCAGTATTCTTCCAAGGATTCGCCTTTCCAGGCAAAAACAGGCACACCGTCTGCCGCAATAGCAGCTGCAGCATGGTCTTGCGTAGAAAAGATATTGCAACTTGCCCAACGCACGTCGGCTCCTAAAGCCACAAGCGTCTCAATCAGCACTGCCGTCTGAATCGTCATATGCAACGAACCGGTAATGCGCGCTCCTTTGAGTGGTTTCTGGTCGGCATACTTGCGACGAAGCGCCATCAAACCCGGCATCTCATGTTCGGAGATTTCGATTTCCTTGCGGCCGAACTCCGCCAGCCCCATATCTTTTACTTTATAAGGCAGGTCTTTTGATAACATTTCTGTCATATCTTCATTTCTTAGGTTTAATCATTTCTTAGGTTACTTACGTTTCTTTCCTTTCCGACGGTCGCCATCCTTGAAGAAACGTTCGAACCGATGCTGAGCTGTACTATTTCCCTTTCGTGCCTTCTTTCCTTTGGCCGGCTTTTCCTCCTGAGCCACTTCCACTGAGATACGGCGACCGTCCACTTCGAAACCGTTCATCCGGCGCATCACCTGTTCAGCCTCATCCATCTCAACTTCGAAGAAAGAAAAACGGTCGCGAATGTCAATACGCCCGATACGCACCTTACCCGGAACACAGCGGTTTACCAATTCAATCAACTTATTCGGATAAATTCCATCGATCCGGCCGAAATTGAGGAAGAAGCGCACATAACCCTCTTCCGCCTCACCTTTCTTACGTTTCTGGCGGCTTTCTTTCGACGATTTCTCATCAACCACTTCAATTTCATCAGCATCCTTATAATAATCGATCATACGGTTCAGCTCCAGCGAAACCATACGCTTGATTACATCTTCTTTGTCGAGCCATTCCAGTTTGCGGTAAACCTGAGGCATCAACGAAGCAATCTCTTCCTCATCAACCTTCACCTTTTCAATCTGATCGATGAAATTAAACAACTGCTTTGCACAAATCTGCTCACCGGTCGGCATCTCGCCGCGCTCGAACTTCTTATTAATGGTACGTTCGATCTCACGGATTTTCTTCTTTTCACGCAAATGGCAGATTGAAATCGAGATACCCGTCTTCCCCGCACGGCCTGTACGTCCGCGGCGATGAGTGTATGATTCAATTTCATCGGGCAGCCCATAGTTGATTACGTGCGTCAGGTCATCCACATCCAAGCCGCGGGCAGCCACATCGGTAGCGACCAGGAGCTGAATGTTCTTTATACGGAACTTCTGCATCACATAGTCGCGCTGCGCCTGGCTCAACTCGCCATGAAGCGAATCGGCATTATACCCATCCTGTATCAGCTTGTCGGCAATCTCCTGCGTTTCCTTACGGGTACGGCAAAAGACAATCCCGTATATATTCGGATAGAAATCGACGATGCGCTTCAAGGCAAGATATTTATCCTGCGCCCGCACCATATAGTAGATATCGCGGATATTCTTGTTTCCTTCATTCTTATGCCCGATAACGATTTCTTTCGGGTCTTTCATATACTTCCGGGTGATGGCGGCAATCCCCTGGGGCATCGTAGCCGAGAAAAGCAGCATGTTCCGGGTAGGCGGAACCGCAGCCAGAATCGCGTCGATACTTTCCGAGAACCCCATATTGAGCATTTCATCCGCCTCATCCATGACCACATTGCGCACACCGGAAAGATCGACCGTCTTACGCTCCATCAGGTCGAGCAGACGGCCCGGCGTAGCCACCACCACATGCACGCCACGCTTGAGCGTCTTGATTTGGCTCTCAATACTGGAGCCGCCATAGACCGGCAGCACTTTCAACTTATCAAGATATTTGGAATATTCCGTCAGATCGTCCGCAATCTGAAGGCATAACTCGCGCGTAGGGCACAATACCAAGGCTTGCGGATAAACATGCTCGATGTCTGTCTTCTGGAGAATAGGCAGACCAAAAGCAGCGGTCTTGCCCGTACCCGTCTGGGCAAGGGCAATCACGTCATTACTATCGTCACTTAACAAGAGAGGAATCACTTCTTCCTGAACAGGCATGGGGGATTCATAACCCAACTCCTGGATTGCCTTCAAGATGGGTGCGGCAACCCCTAATTCTGCAAATGTCTTCATATTGGGTGCAAAGATACGGCAATTTTTTGAATGACGAGGAATTACCCTCCTCTTATCCCCATTTCTTTTTATCTTCTTCCGTAATCTCGCGAATGACCCGGCAGGGATTCCCTGCGGCAAGCACATTCGCGGGGATGCTGCGCGTCACTACGCTTCCGGCGCCTATCACCGAATTGTCGCCGATGCTCACACCCGGCAAGACGCATACCTGAGCGCCTATCCAGACATTATTGCCCACCGTAATCGGCAGCGCATACTCCAGGCCTTGGTTCCGCCGCTCGCTGTCCAAGGGATGACCGGCCGTATAGAACCCGCAACCCGGTGCGACAAAGACATTATCGCCGAAGACAACCCGCGCCCCGTCGAGAATCACGCAATTCATATTCATGAAGAAGTTCTCCCCGATTTCAATGTTGTAGCCATAATCGCAGAAGAACGGGGAAATAACCGTGAAATGCTGCCCCGTCTTCCCGAACAACTTCCGGAGCAACGCTTCCCGTTCCGCCACCTGCGACGGACGAAGCTGGTTCAAATCGTAGGTCCGCTCCGCGCATTCGGCCCGCTCGCGAAGCAGTTCCTCGTCGTAATTCGCATCGTAGAGGCATCCTTTTCTTGCTTTTTCTTTTTCGCTTTGCATATATGAATCTCCAATTAATAGGTTTTTGAAATAAAAATCGCTTTTGGCAACCCGCCGAAGGGCTTCAGAGAG
>CALVFH010000051.1 GCA_944326775.1 uncultured Parabacteroides sp. | reverse complement strand
AACAGATATTTATCGACAAAAACGAATTTTGTGCCAAGAATTCATTCTGATGTGTTTTATTTTTGTATTTTTGCATCCGTAAGAGTTACCCGAACAGGCAAAGCGATGCAGACCACGGCAATTGGAACGGTTGCCAACTCATTACCCGAAAACGAGGTAATTCTTCTAACTCTCTTGATTTCAAAGAGGTATATTTCTTATACAGAATTACAAAAAATCTATGGAATTTCGTCTATCCGCACACTCGTTTTTTAAGAAACACACCCAACAAAGAAGTGCAGGCTCTGAAGCAAAAAGAGATTCTCCCCTTCAGACCGTACAAAAGAACGTAACCAGAAGGGGTGTCGAGACCTCCAACACAAGACCGTGTACAAGAGCGATAGGAACAACTTCTGCCCCGGAATAACGGTTGATGGAAGGCAGAACCGAGTCCATCGAGGTAACACCGGCTGCCACAACCGGTGCCTGTTTCCCAAAAAACTTGACGAATACCGGAGCCCCGGCTATGGCAATCAACTCTCGGACAATATTCGTCAACAAAGCCAACGTCCCAAGAGCGGTTGCTCCCTCCAAACCCAATGAGGCTTCTTTTAATTCGGTAATCAAGACGGAAGACAAGGAATAATAACCAAATCCGCATCCCAATGCCACACACTCAGTCGTCCGCCACATAGGAAGCAGCAAACTGGCAAAGGCAGAGAACAACAAAGTGCCCAGAATGGTACATACCGGGACAAGCAACATCCGGGGACGAAGTTCTCTCCTCAACATCACAAGGCCATCGCCCGCTCCCAAGCCAAGACCAACCTGGATAATCAATAAATAAAGAATAAACTGTGTCAACTGTCCACCCAACCATTCCGAGGGAACTATCCCAATGGAACCTATCAATAAACCCGTCAAGAACAGCCCCACAGCAATCAACGAGTTTCTCATGATTTTCCTCCTTTCCGTTCATAAATCCGGTTATACAAATAAATCGCCAAGATACTCCCAGCAACTCCGGCCACTGCAATCAGAGTAGCCTGCAAACCATATTCACCCAAACGTGACATAACTTGCCGGTTGGAACCAATCGTCAACCCGAAAACCAACAACATGGCATAAACCGTATATTGTACCGCTTCGCTGAAACGCGAAACGAAACGCACCTGACGCAATAAAAATCCTATTCCCATGCTCACACACAGGAGAAGTAATATATGAAGCATAACTATTTCCGTTTAATAAAAATCAGACAAAACAATCCGAAGAATATGTTTATCATCAAACACATTCCTTGTTCACTAAATTATAAGGGGGGGAATAAATAAGGGAAGATGCTTATTGGACAAAACCACTGAACCATTGCACAGAAACGCAATGCTGCTCCATGCGGCCGACTGTAAAGACAGCCCACAACTTTCTGCACATATCAGTTTTAATAGGACACATCACAAAGTATTTGAAATTCGGCTGCAAAGTTAATCTTTTTTCTCGATTATCCAAAATCCGGAAAACGGATGTCCAGACCGGACGCCAAATCAGAAAACAAAAACACACAAGCCATACGACCTTTCCGCCTTGCCAACGCAAGCACGGAACCATCCGTATAGTCTGTGTGTTTCCAACGCACACAATCCCTGCACACAGGAAAAGTGGTTTTACTATATAAAGGTAATCAACTTAGAATGTCATATCATCCAAGTCTGCGGCTTTCACACGTATGATTTTACCGTTCCGAGAGAAGACCAATTCACCGTTTTCTTTCTTCTTTTGATTTACCAAACGCTGAAAGGCCATATTCGTTCCCTTCACGATATTCTCCTCAAATTCTCTAAGTTCTTGTTCAGTCATGATTCTCTAATTTTTTATAGATAACCTCATTCGATATTTCTATCTTGTCCCGCTTGAAGCCTTTGGCAATAATTTGCATCGGCGACATCGAGTTGTCAGCTATCAACCAATAATCACTGATAGGCAAGTATAATTCGAACAAGTTGTGGATTCCAGCCTCATATCGGCGACGAATCGTAGCTTCCGGAATATTATGTCCGCCTGCGGCCACCCGCATTTTGACACGTTCCACAGCCAAATCCGGCGTATTCAACCAGAAATACAACAATGTTACGTAATAACCTTCCCTTTGTGCTTCCCGTATCAGGTTCGCCACCGAACGGGTTGCCAGCGTTGTTTCCATCGCAAAAGTCTCTCGCAAAGCGATGAGTTCCTTAATGCGTTTGTACATAATACGACTTGCCTCTACAGCCACGGCAATGCTATCAGCGTTAAAAGGAGAGAGACCTTTAGCGATCTCATCAGAGTTTACGAACTCTCTACATTTAAGCATTTCTGGCAGTATCGTAAATGAAGCAGTCGTTTTCCCCGCTCCATTACAACCCGCAATTATATACATGTATGGCACGATTTCGCTCTTTTTTCGGGGCAAATATAAGGAGAAGTTTTTTATCTGCAACTATGTTTTGACACAAAAACGCAAGGAGTGTGCAAAAAAAGTACTTATTATCCCCTGTTTTGTCGCAAAAAGCGGGGATTTGGTCCTTTCAGACATAGAGCAGGTCGCTCATAACCCCATCGGAAACGAACACTCCGGATTCGGAAAAGACGAGCCGCTCGCCGTCTCTCCGCAACAATCCCTGTGCAACGTATGGACGGGCCAGTTTCTCACAATAGTTTCTCCGGGCAGCACCGAAACGCTGCTCAATTTCATCGAGACGAATTCCCCACATGGTCCGCAGTCCCGTAATAATATAATCGTTGTATTGCATATCGGGAGACAAGGGTTCCTTTTCTAAAGCCGGATGCCCGGAACGAATCCCTTCAATCCAGCCGGGCAAAGACGCCACATTCCATTCCCGTTCTTTTCCATTATAAGAATGTGCCGAAGGACCGACACCCAGATATTTTTTCCCTGTCCAATAAGAACTATTGTGACGGGACAAATAGCCCGGACGAGCAAAATTGGATATTTCATAATGAAGGTAACCGGCTTCCCGTAAAAGGCGGATGAGGAGTGAAAAAAGAGCGACGCTGGTATCTTCATCGACGGGTTTGACCTTCCCGGCCTCCAAAAGTTTAAACAACGCCGTATTTTTTTCATAGATTAAATGATAAGCTGAAAGATGCGGAATATCCAACCACAACGCTTCCGCAATATTGGCCGCCCACTTTTCTTCTGTCTGCCCGGGTAATCCATATATCAAATCGATACTCAAATTGGTTATTCCGGCCTCTTTACAATATGCTACGGCCCGGAAAGCCTGCTCACGTGAATGGCGACGATTCAGAAAAGCCAAGTCCTCCGGATCAAAACTCTGCACGCCCATACTCACCCGGTTAAACGGTAACTGGTGAAGTTGCTGAGAAAAAGAGCGATCCACATCATCCGGATTGGCTTCAATCGTCACCTCAGCTCCCGAAGAAACGGAAAACAACCGATAAATAGCCTCAAAAATCTGTTCGAAATCACCTGCGGAAAGTTGTGAAGGCGTCCCCCCGCCCAAATAAATTGTCTCCAAGGCTTCCCCTTCCAGATACGTCCGGCGCAATTCCAATTCTTTCAACAACGCCTCCAGATAAGAGGCTTTATAAGCCATATCCGTATTGGAATAAAAATCGCAATACAGACAACGTTTCACACAAAAAGGAACATGGATGTACAAGCCTGCCATCTCTTCTGAAAATATACAATAAATAAAAGAAGGCTTACCGATACTTTTCCCAAAGAGCGGAACCGATAATCTGCCGCGTCATATCGGCCATCTGCTGCAACCCTTGATGGGAGGTGTCCATTTCTTCTACAGAAATAGGCTCGTGAATTACCATCTCGAGCTCATGACGATGAAGATTAAGCGATCCGATTGGCAATACCTCGAATGGTCCGTTCAACGTAATCGGAATAATAGACAAATGTTGGTCAACTGCCATCTGATAAGCGCCCTTCTTGAAACGTCCCATCTTCCCCGTCTGAGAACGTGAGCCTTCCGGGAAAATGGCAATAGAAGCCCCCGACTTCAAAGCGCGTTCCGCCTCACGGACACTTCGGGCTGCCGCCTTCGACGAAGAATTATTCACAAAGATAAACCCGGCTGCACGGCATGCTGCCCCGACGAAAGGGATTTTTTCCAAGCCGGCTTTCATCACCCATTTAATGGGGACTCCCAGAAAACCGTAAATCAGAAAAATATCAAAAGCACCTTGGTGATTGGCTACAAAAACATACGATTTCCCTCGCCGGATATGTTCACGTCCTTTAACATGCACCGGACACAAAGCCAGATAACAAGTCAGCCGAGACCAGATCATCCCTGGATAATACGAGAATATCCGTTCTGCGCCAAGCAAACAGCCAACAATGGTGGTCAAGGCTGTCAGTAAAGTCAGCACCAAGAAAAGAGGTACAAAAATCAGCCAGGTATAGGCCACATACAACAGTCGTTTCATACGATTTTCTATTTTCCCCACAAAGATAAGCAGCGAATTTGAATCCTTTTGTCTTTTTTATTCCAAAATATTTTTGCAATCGAGTTATTATTGTTTTATTTGCAGTAGAAAAGAAAAGAATAACAAAAAATATCTATAACCATGAGTGAATTAGTAAAAAGTTTAGGAGTAATCATCCTCCTTATCGGTGTCGTTGTATTAGCTGTACCTGCATTTACAGGTGGCGTTAACAACAGTATATTATTGGCAGGTTTGGCATTGATTATCATTGGATATCTGAGCCATATCGTTATCAATAAGCGTGTAGAATAAGACAGTTTTTCTGTCTGGATTTTCGGAAAAGGCTGTTTCAATCCAATCACAAAGCGATTGAAACAGCCTTTTCTATCTCATGTCCGCTCAAACCAGGCCCTGAGCGCATGCAGCAAATGACAGTTAGCCTCCGGACTCTGTGTGGACAAACGGAAATAGGTTTCATCAAGCCCCCGGAAATTGGAGGCATCCCGAATCAAGATTTTATACTCATCCAGTAAAAACCGTTTCAATTCGGCCGCATAGCCTTTCTTCAGACGTACCAAAAAGAACGTTGTCTTCGTAGGGAACACATCAAGTCCGGAAAATTCCGCTAAGGCGGCTTGTAAAACGGCAGTATCATGATGCCATTTCGACAACGGTAGCACGAAAGACTCGGGATGCTGCAAGACATATTTCCCAGCTTCAAGGGCCAATGCATTCACAGACCATGGAATCAGATAAGATTGCAAACGGGCGATAATCTCCGGAGAGGCCACCAGATAGCCTATCCGCAAACCCGGAATTTTATGGACTTTGGATATAGAACGAACCAGCAACAGATTCGGATAAGTTTGGACATCCGCAGGAATAAGTCCTTCCGACTCCACAAATTCCACATACGCCTGATCGACCACAAAGAAAGTCTCCGGATAAGCCTGGAGCAACGCGACCATCTCTGCCCGTGACCACAGACGTCCGTCCGGATTGTTCGGATTACATATCCAACATAGCGTTTGCCCGGCTAAAGACAACTTTAAAAGCGGCTCTTCATTCGAAACATAACGAATCCGATGTTCATACAAGGTACAAGCATCTTCATACTCGGCAAAAGAAGGAATTAAAATAGTGGACCGAGCACCGGCCCAGGTTTGGGCTATCAGATAAAAAGCGGTAATTGACCCATTTGTCACCAACAGGTTCTCAGATGATATTCTGTAAAAAGAAGCAAGCTGTTGTTTTAAAGAAGCGGCATCCGGTTCGGGATAGCGGGTCAGACTGGCAAACTTCTGAAAAAGATGTGTCTTCAAAAGTTCGACATCGGCTCCATACCACACGTTTGAACTGAAATTTGCCTGCAACATGACATTGGAGAAATCATCTCCGTGACCAAAAAGCATATAGAAAGTTATATATTACTGATTAAAAAGATTAGTTTTCGATAGACTTATAGATAGCATCCTGAATACGGGTCCGGATATCCAGACGGCTCAACTTGTTATTTGCTCGCGTCGGGTAAATCCGGTTCGACAAAAAGATATAGATAAGTTGATTGTCCGGATCTACCCAAAAGCAAGTTCCGGAAAAGCCCGTATGCCCGTAAACCGAACGCGGTGCCAACAAGCCGCAAGGCGACGCCTTACTCCCGGGTTGCGGTTTGTCAAAACCTAAACCCCGGCGGCACGTCGGACTTTTCGATTGGGTGAATAGACGGCACGTTGCCGCAGAAAGCAATCGTTCGCCGCCATATATGCCTTCATTCAGATAAAGCTGCAAGATTTTGGCCAGATCCTCCGCATTCGAAAATAAGCCGGCATTTCCGGAAACGCCGCCCAAAAACGCCGCCGCTTCATCATGCACATAACCTCGTATCAGCTGACGACGCAGAAATCCATCGTATTCAGTCGGGACAATCAGGGAAATATCCATTTTATGCAGGGGATTATACGCCGTATGCCAAGCACCCAACGGATAGAAAAAATCACGATCAAGCAATTTATCCATCGGCTGCCCCATCCGGCGTTCTACCAGTTCCTTCAATAATATGAAGTTGATGCAACTATAGCGGTAACGTCCTTTTGTTCCGAGACGGGAATCTTTGATTTGTTGCATGACGGAATCACGGAAAGATTCATGCAGATAAAAGTCCTTGGCAACCTCCAAGGTGTAACCAGGCTTCGGACTTGTCGAAACCAATTCCGGAAGAAAACGGAAATCATTCCGGACATACGTTTTGGCATCAAAGCGGACCGGATGTTTGGCATCTTTCCGAGCGCTATACAAACTTCCCTGAAAACTGTCCCCGTCGATAGCGGCCAAGTAAAAATTGATAGTCGGGACTAATCCGGACTGGTGATACAGCAGTTGCTTGATTGTGATATTCCGTTTGTTCGACGATTGCAGTTCCGTCACATAGTCCGAGATCTTATCGTTTAAATTAAACTTTTTCTCGTCATAAGCTTTCATGACGGCGAGCAAAGTGCCTGCAGCCTTTGAAGCCGAAGCTATATCATAAACCGATTCCGTCGTAACGGGTTGATGGTGTTCATAATCATACTGGCCGAACGCCTGGTCATACACAATCAGCCCATCCTTAGCGACCAGAACCTGACAACCCGGATAGGCTTTTGCCTCCAGCCCATCCTGTACGATAGATTCTATCACCCGAAGTCGGGCCGGATTCAAGCCGACTTCCTCCGGTTCATGAAATCCCAGGCGGGTCTTTTCCGTAAAAACGCCCGTCCCCGAATAATACAAACCCGGAATCGTTACCGGCAATTTTCCATGGGCTCCGATTCCTCCCCAAATAACTTGGGCCGCATATTCTTGAGCCAGCGGAGTTGTTTCATAAGCCATCACCACAGCTTTCGCACGTCCTATCGAAATCTTATAGTTCTTGCAAAAATAAGGAAGCGTAAAAAAGGCATAAATCAACTTTTTTTGGGCAGCCAACTGACGGAGTTGCTCGCTTTCGGGAATCCGCACGGTATGAACGCCGCAAATAATCAAATCATACGAAGCCAGCTGCTGGAAAATCTGTTTCTGCGTAGCTGCCGGCGTATTGCGCAGAATACTGAAATGAGTCACCTTCGCATATCGGTCCATCATCTGCTGAAACTCGCAATCTTTCGTTTCACCCAACGACAAAACGGCAATTTTCTTTCCGGCAAGCGTCTTGATGGGAAGAATCGAATCCGTATTCTTCAATACCGTCATCGCTTCGGCATTCAATTTCGCGGCAAGCCACTGGGCATGGGGCGAGTTCAGCCGTTCCGTCAAGCCTTGCAACTCGATGGGGCGATAATGGTTCAATCCGACAATATATTTATAGGCCAAAACTTTCCGGCATTTCTCCTCAATCAATTCCTTACGGATAATACCCGAAGCAACCGCTTCCTTTACTGCTTTATAATCAGAAAATGGATTGGCCGGCCCCAGCAAGACATCATTACCGGCCAACAAAGCCTGGACACAAGGGTTGTCGGCCTTCGAAGCCGTAGCTCCACCCATCGCCAGCGCATCCGTAAAGCACAAACCCCGGAAACCAATCTCCTTTTGCAACAAATCCGTCACGACTTTCGCCGATAGCGATACGGCTTTCTTCTCCCGCTCCAGCGAGGGGACATACAAATGCCCGGTCATCATTCCGGCAAATCCTTCATACACATATTTCCGGAAAGGGAAAAGCTCCACACTGTCGAGGCGCTCGCGGGAATGCCAGACCGCCGGCAACGTCTTGTGGGAATCTTCCGACGTGTCGCCATGCCCCGGAAAATGTTTGGCAACAGAAATAATGCCCCTCTTCTCCAATCCACGGGCGTAGGCAATCCCTTTTTCAGCCACCTGCGCCGCCGTTTCTCCAAACGAACGCAAACCTATCACCGGGTTATCCACATTGCTGTTGACATCAAGGTCGGGAGCGAAGTTTATCTGTATTCCCATCTCGCGGCATTGCCGTCCGACCTCCTCCCCGTACGCTTCTATCAGGCGAATATCCTCGATGGCCCCCAGCATCATGTTTTTCGGGAAACGCGTCGTTCCGGACAGGCGCATCGACAATCCCCACTCTCCATCGAGGGAAACCATCACCGGTACCTTCGAATTCTGCTGCACAAAATTCGTCAGCACCGCCTGCGAACGGGTATTTCCCTTGTGAAACAGGATTCCCCCAATCTTCATCTCATTCACCAAGCGCAGCAACCGCCGTTTATTCTGTTCCGACATGCCCAAATCGGCTATCGGCATGAACAACTGCCCGATTCGTTCGTCCTCGTCCAACGTCAGGAAGACCGAATCCACCCATTGCTGCATTTCCGCCTTGTCTGCATTTCTATATAAGGTAGGGTCTGCTTGCGCCAGACAAGGCAAGACGCAGCACCACCACATCCAAAACAACATCAAACGTTTCATCGCAATCACATTTCCTTTAAACGCGAACCAAATGTAAGAAAAAAAAACACACCCCGTGCGCCCCCGAAAGCAAACTCGCCGGATGAGTATTCTTTTCCAACGCATTGCTTGCACAAAAAAGAAATAATTCGTTACTTTGCATCCGCTTTGCGTAATCTCTGTCGAGACAAAGCAGCTCGTTACATTACGTATTTATAAACCTTTTAAAGCTCAACAAAAAAAATGGATTTAATTAAAATTGCAGAAGAAGCATTTGCTACCAAAAAAGAGCATCCTTCTTTCAAGAGTGGCGACACGATTACAGTAGCTTACCGTATTAAAGAAGGGAACAAGGAACGTATCCAGATGTACCGCGGTGTCGTAATCCGCATTTCCGGACACGGTGACAGAAAGCGTTTCACTGTACGCAAAATGTCTGACAACATCGGTGTAGAACGTATCTTCCCGATGGATTCCCCGTTCATCGAAAGCATTACAGTGAACAAAGTTGGTAAAGTACGCCGCGCTAAACTCTATTACCTGCGTGCTCTTACCGGTAAGAAAGCAAGAATCAAGGAAAAAAGAGTATAATTTCTATAGATTCTATTGCCATACCCAAAAAGCCGCCCGGGCATCTGTCCCGGTGCGGTTTTTTTTGTGTCCGTTTATTCCCGCCAAGTTAAGCTACAAAAAAACGACCCGCACCGAAGTGAGAGTCGTTTCTATCAGGTAATCTGAATTTTTTACGCTTATTCAGCAGCCTTTTCCTCAGAAGCCGGAGCTTCAGTTGCCGGAGCTTCAGCAACCGGAGCCGATTCTGCTGCAGGAGTTTCTGCCGCAGCAGCTGAAGATTTCTTACGAGAACGGCGCGTTCTGGTCGTTTTCTTAGCTGCATCTTTCTTCATGTTTTCGTCGTAATCAACCAGTTCAATGAAGCACATGGCAGCGTTATCACCCAAGCGGTTGCCTGTTTTGATAATGCGCGTATAGCCACCCGGACGTTCAGCAATCTTCTGCGAGATTTCCTTGAACAATTCCGTTACCGCATATTTGTCCTGCAAATAGCTGAACACGATACGTCTTGAATGCGTAGTATCTTCTTTTGACTTGGTTATCAGCGGTTCAACAAACTTACGGAGGGCTTTAGCTTTAGCTGTCGTAGTAAAGATTCTTTTATGCTTAATCAGCGAACAAGCCATATTGGAAAGCATCGCCTTACGGTGAGTGTTTGTACGACCTAAATGATTGATTTTTTTATTGTGTCTCATCGCTTACTTACTCTTTATCTAATTTATATTTTGTGATATCCATACCGAATGAAAGGTTCAAGCTTTCAAGTAGTTCATCCAGCTCCGTGAGCGACTTCTTACCGAAGTTACGGAATTTCAACAAGTCATTCTTGTTGAACTTCACCAGTTCACCCAACGTTTCAACATCAGCGGCCTTTAAGCAATTCAAAGCACGAACAGAAAGATCCATATCAGCCAATTTGCTCTTCAGCAATTGACGCATGTGGAGCACTTCTTCATCGAATTCTTCATTACCATCAGTATCAACTGTTTCGATAGCAATCTTTTCATCAGAGAACAACATGAAATGATGAATCAGAATCTTTGCTGCTTCTTTCAATGCTTCCTTCGGATGAATAGAGCCGTCAGTGGCTATCTCAATAACCAGCTTCTCGTAGTCCGTCTTCTGTTCAACACGGTAGTTTTCGATTGTATATTTCACATTGCGAATCGGCGTATAAATAGAGTCGATTGCAATCGTATGGATATCGTCTTCCGGCTTCCGGTTTTCATCAGCAGGAACATATCCACGACCTTTGTTAATTGTCAATTCAATCTGGAAACTTGCAGTCGGATCTAAATGACAAATAGTTAAATCAGGATTCAAGACTTCGAAACCCGACAACTGTTTACCGATATCACCGGCGTTGAACACTTCCGAACCCGAAACAGTAATACTTACTTTCTCATTCTCGATATCATCCACAATATGTTTGAAACGAACCTGTTTCAAATTCAGGATAATGTTCGTTACATCCTCCAAAACACCAGGGATCGTGTCAAATTCATGATCTACCCCGTCAATTTTAATTGATGTAATAGCAAATCCTTCAAGCGATGACAAGAGAATACGGCGCAAGGCGTTACCTATCGTAATGCCATAGCCCGGCTCCAACGGACGGAATTCAAACTTTCCAAAGAAGTTGTCCGCTTCCAACATTAATACTTTATCGGGTTTTTGAAATGCTAATATCGCCATGGAATCAATTATTATTTAGAATACAATTCTACGATCAACTGCTCTTTAATATTTTCAGGGATGTCAGCACGTTCCGGCAAATGCAGTAATTTACCACTCATCGTATTCTGATCCCATTCAATCCAAGGATATTTGCTATGATTGAAACCAGCCAATGCATCAGCAACAACTTCCAAAGATTTAGATTTTTCACGAACGCCAACAATCTGACCGGCCTTCACTGAGTAAGAAGGAATATTGACTACCTTGCCGTCAACAGTGATATGACGATGAGAAACAAGCTGGCGTGCAGCAGCTCTCGTCGGGGCAATACCCAAACGATACACTACATTGTCCAAACGGCTTTCCAGCAACTGCAACAGGATTTCACCGGTAATACCTTTAGCACGCTGAGCTTTTTCAAACAGGTTTCTAAACTGTTTTTCCAACACGCCATAAGTATATTTAGCTTTCTGCTTCTCACGAAGCTGGATTCCGTATTCCGAAGTTTTTCTTTTTCTTGAATTGCCATGCTGTCCGGGAGGATAATTCTTCTTAGAAAGAACTTTATCAGCTCCGAAAATAGCTTCGCCAAACTTACGGGCAATTCTTGTTTTTGGTCCAGTATATCTTGCCATTTTTTTATTGATTTAAGTTTTCTGCATGAATCAGGAACGGTGCAGCCGCGATTACAGAGAGAATAAGGCCAAATTGCAATCTATTCACAATTCCGGATTCACATTACAAGAAATAAGTTATTATACTCTTCTCTTTTTAGGAGGACGACAACCATTGTGAGGCAGCGGAGTAACGTCGATAATTTCAGTTACCTCAATACCTGCACCATGAATCGTACGGATAGCAGATTCGCGACCGTTACCCGGCCCTTTTACGTACACCTTCACTTTGCGTAATCCCAGGTCATAAGCTACTTTAGCACAATCCTGAGCTGCCATCTGTGCAGCGTAGGGAGTATTCTTTTTAGAGCTTCTGAAACCCATCTTACCTGCAGAAGACCAGCTGATAACCTGACCTTCACTATTGGCAAGAGATACGATAATGTTATTAAAAGAAGAATGAATGTGAGCTTGACCGTATGCGTCAACTTTTACGTTTCTCTTCTTTGCTGCGACTGTTTTTTTTGCCATATCTCAACTCTTATTATTTAGTAGCTTTTTTCTTGTTTGCAACAGTTTTCTTCTTACCCTTGCGAGTACGAGAGTTGTTCTTCGTCTTCTGGCCTCTCAAAGGCAAGCCGATACGATGACGAACTCCTCTGTAGCAACCGATATCCATCAGACGTTTGATGTTCAACTGAACTTCAGAACGCAAATCACCTTCTACCTTGTATTCTGCGCCGATAATTTCGCGCACTTTAGCAGCCTGATCGTCTGTCCAATCCTTTACTTTAATATCACGATCAATACCTGCTTTTGCTAAAATAGTGTTAGCTGCACTACGACCAATTCCGTAAATATAAGTCAAAGCAACTTCACCTCTTTTATTTTGTGGCAAGTCAACGCCAACTATTCTTATAGCCATATTACTTACTTAATTATTTTGCAAAAATAATAAATTATCCTTGACGTTGTTTATACTTAGGATTTTTCTTATTAATTACGTACAAACGACCCTTTCTTCTGACGATTTTGCAATCCGGAGTACGTTTCTTTAAAGATGCTCTTACTTTCATATCTTGTTTTTTTATTTATATCTAAAAGCAATTCTACCTTTTGACAAATCATAGGGAGACATTTCTACTCTTACCTTATCCCCGGGAAGAATCTTAATGTAATGCATCCGCATCTTACCCGAGATATGGGCAGTGATTTCATGTCCGTTCTCTAATTCTACGCGAAACATCGCATTCGACAATGCTTCGACAATTACACCATCTTGTTCAATTGCTGACTGTTTAGCCATATAAAACTATTTAAATTGCATTATTACCCAGAACTTCTTCTAAAAACTTGAATGAAGACAAGATTTCCGGACCTTCCGGACGAATGGCGATACAATGTTCAAAATGTGCCGCACATTTTCTGTCCTTTGTCCTTACGGTCCAACCGTCTTTCTCAAAGACCACATTTTTGCTTCCCATGTTGATCATCGGCTCTATGCAGATACACATACCGCTTTTCAGCAGAGGTCCGCAACCCCGGCGTCCGTAATTCGGCACTTCCGGTTCTTCATGCATTCTCTTTCCAATACCATGCCCCACCAACTCACGCACGACTGAGTATCCCCGTGCCTCGCAATAAGTTTGAACGGCATTGCCTATATCCCCTATTCGTTTACCGACAACGGCCTGTTTGATGCCCTCATACAAGGATTCCTTCGTTGTTGCCAAAAGCTTCTTCACTTCCGGAGCAACTTCACCTACACAATACGTATAAGCGGAATCACCGACAAAACCATTCAAAACCGTTCCGCAATCGATAGAAATCACATCCCCCTCTTTCAGGATATTCTTGGAAGAAGGGATGCCATGCACCACCTGTTCATTCACAGAGGTACAAATCGAATTCGGATAACCGCTGTATCCCAAAAAAGCAGGAACTGCACCATGATCTCTGATAAACTCTTCAGCAATCTTGTCGAGTTGCAGGGTCGAAACACCCGGAGCAACATGTTTGGCCAATTCGCCAAGTGTCATGCCCACCAGCTGGTTCGCAGCACGCATCAACTCTATTTCCTCATCTGTTTTTAAGTATATCATTCCAATTAATAAGCAACGCCTGCACGGCCCTTAATTCTACCAGACTTCAATAACCCGTCATAATGACGCATCAACAAATGACTTTCAACTTGCTGCAGCGTATCCAAGACAACACCTACAAGAATCAACAAAGACGTACCCCCAAAGAACTGAGAGAATTCCATACTCACCCCTGCGATTCTGGCAAAAGCCGGCATAATTGCCACGATGGCCAGGAAAATAGCACCAGGAAGCGTGATACGGTCCATAATGGCATCCAGATAATCCTTGGTATGTTTACCAGGTTTAACTCCAGGAATAAAACCATTGTTTCTCTTCAAATCATCAGACATCTGGGTCGGATTAATCGTAATTGCGGTATAGAAATACGTAAACAGAATAATCAGCACTGCAAAGACGAAATTATACCAGAAACCGGTATTGTCCATGAAAGCAGCCCAAAAACCTGTCTGGTCAGCCGTATTCGAGAAACCCACAATTGAAATCGGGATAAACATGATGGCCTGTGCGAAGATGATCGGCATCACATTGGCAGCATTCACCTTCAAAGGAATATATTGGCGTGCACCGCCATACTGTTTGTTTCCCACGATTCGTTTGGCATACTGTACCGGCACCTTTCTGACACCCTGCACCAACAGGATAGCTCCGGCAATCACCAGCAACAGAATCAACATTTCAATCAGGAACATCACCAATCCACCGGTTTTCTCACTCGTTCTGGAAATGAATTCCTGGAAGAGTGAATGCGGCAGACGGGCAATAATACCCACGAGGATGATGAAAGAGATACCATTTCCAACTCCTTTATCCGTGATACGCTCACCCAGCCACAAGATAAACATACTGCCTGCAGCCAGAATGATCGTCGAAGAAATCGTAAACCAAAGACCTCCCGGAAGCGCAGCTCCCACAGCTCTCAGCTGGACACTCAGGTTGACCAGATAGGTCGGCCCCTGGAACAACAGGATAGCGACGGTCAGGTAACGGGTCCATTGGTTGATTTTCCGACGGCCGCTTTCGCCTTCACGCTGCATCTTCTGGAAAGAAGGAACAGCAATCGCCATCAGCTGCATCACGATGGAAGCGGAAATATATGGCATAATACCTAATGCAAAGATAGACGCATTGGAAAATGCGCCCCCTGAAAACATGTCAAGCAAGGCCAACAGACCTCCTCTTGTTTGTTCTTGCAAAGCGGTTAATGCCTTAGGATCAATACCCGGAAGAACGACAAATGTACCGAAGCGGTAAATTATCACCAGCAAAAGAGTGGTGAGGATCCGATTTCTCAGATCCTCAATCTTCCAGATATTCTTTATTGTCTCAACTGCTCTCATAACTTAGAGTTTAACGACTGTTCCTCCTACAGCTTGGATAGCAGCTTCGGCAGATTTGGAGAAAGCGTGAGCTTCAACTTCCAATTTTGCCGTCAGGCTACCGTTACCAAGAATCTTAACCAACTGAGAGTTTGAAATAAAGCCGGCAGCAACCAACTCGTTGATACCAATCTTCGTCAGATTCTGAGCTTCTGCCAATTGCTGCAAAGTAGAAATATTGATAGCTTTATATTCAACTCGGTTAATATTCTTGAAACCAAACTTAGGCAAACGTCTCTGGATAGGCATCTGACCACCTTCGAAACCAATCTTATTTTTATAACCTGATCTAGATTTCGCACCTTTGTGACCTCTAGTTGAAGTGCCGCCCAAGCCAGAACCCGGTCCACGGCCCACTCTTTTACGGGTTTTCGTAGAACCAGCTGCCGGTTTTAAATTTGATAAATCCATATCGTATAATTTATTGTTTCAATAATTATTTACTCAACCACACGAACCAAGTGTTTTACCTTTTCCACCATTCCCAGGATAGCAGGATTAGCTTCATGCTCAACCACCTGATTCATTTTTCTCAAACCCAGAGCATCCAAAGTTCCTTTTTGGTCTTTCGGGCATTTAATTCTACTCTTTACTTGTTTAATTTTGATAGTTGCCATAAATCAAATCCTCCCTAATTAACCTTTAAATACTTTTTCCAAAGATACACCACGGTTCTGGGCTACAGTAAACGGACTTCTCAACTCGCTCAGGGCGGCAATAGTCGCCTTTACCAGATTGTGAGGGTTGGAAGAACCCTTCGATTTAGCCAAAACGTCTGTGATACCTACGCTTTCCAATACGGCACGCATGGCACCACCAGCCTTAACACCGGTACCGTGAGAAGCCGGTCTGATGAGAACCTTGGCACCACCGAACTTCGCTTCCTGTTCATGAGGGATAGTTCCTTTATGAACCGGCACACGGATCAAATTTTTCTTAGCTGCTTCTACACCTTTAGCGATAGCGGTTGTTACCTCACCTGCCTTACCTAAGCCATATCCAATGATACCTTCTTCATTACCCACTACAACAATAGCGGCAAAGCTGAAAGTACGTCCACCTTTTGTTACCTTGGTTACGCGGTTGATTGCAACCAATCTATCCTTCAACTCCAAGTCGTTGGTCGATTTTACTCTATTAATAACTCCTGCCATCTTCTTTAAAATTTAAGGCCGCCGTTACGTGCAGCATCTGCTAATTCTTTAATTCTACCGTGATACAAGTAACCGTTACGGTCAAAGACTACAGTCTGGATACCAGCTTCCTGAGCATTCTTGGCAATCAGCTCGCCCACTTTGGCGGCGATAACCATCTTCGGAGCTTTTTCTTCCATCTTCAGAGAGGAAGCAGAAGCCAATGTCTTACCTGTCGTATCATCAATAACCTGTGCATAGATCTGCTTGTTGCTTCTAAACACAGTCAGGCGAGGACGTTCAGTCGTACCTGAAATCTTTCCTCTTATACCTGCTTTTATCTTTAATCTTCTTTCTTGCTTCGTTGTCATGATAATTTCAGTTTACGTAGATTACTTACCTGCTGACTTACCAGACTTTCTGCGGATTTCTTCACCCACAAACTTGATACCCTTACCCTTGTAAGGTTCAGGCATACGGAATGAGCGAATCTTGGCGCAAATCTGGCCGATTAACTGCTTGTCGGCAGACTCAAGGATAATAAGAGGATTTTTATTTCTCTCAGACTTGGTTTCAACCTTCACTTCCTTAGGCAACTGCAAATAGATATTGTGCGTATAACCCAAAGAGAGGTCCAGCAACTGTCCCGTATTCGATACACGGTAACCTACACCGACCAGTTCAAGTTCCTTCTTGTAACCTTCAGAAACACCTACCACCATATTGTGGATCAAAGCACGATACAAACCGTGCAGCGCGCGGTGGTTCTTGTCGTCAGTCGGTCTGGTCAAAGTGATGACACCGTCTTCATATGCTACGTGGATATCCGGATTTACAGTCTGCATCAATTCGCCTTTCGGACCTTTCACAGTGACTACATTATCCTTGATTGTTACCGTTACACCTGCCGGTACATGAATTGGCAATTTTCCTATTCTTGACATCTTTCTACCCTCCTACATTAATAAACATAACACAATACTTCACCGCCGATTTTCAGATCGCGGGCTTCTTTGTCAGTCATTACCCCTTTGGAAGTCGAAAGAACGGCAATACCCATACCATTCAATACTCGCGGCATGTCCTTGTAACCTGTGTACTTACGTAAACCTGGCGTAGAAACTCTTTCCAGTTTCTTGATCGCATTCACTTTGTTCACCAAGTCATACTTCAAGGCAATCTTGATTGTACCTTGAGGACCATCATCTACAAACTTAAAATTAAGAATGTAACCCTTGTCGAAAAGGATCTTAGTGATCTCTTTCTTTAAATTTGACGCCGGCACTTCAACAACTCTGTGCTTCGCTTTGATTGCGTTACGCAATCTTGTCAAATAATCTGCAATAGGATCTGTCATAAAATAATTAATTAAATTGATCCGGCCACCCGGACAATATTTAAACTAAAAAACTCTTACCAACTTGCTTTCTTTACACCCGGAATCAGACCTTGAGAAGCCATTTCACGCAGTTGAATACGAGAAATGCCGAATTGGCGGATATACCCTTTCGGACGTCCGGTGATTTTGCAGCGGTTGTGCAAACGAACCGGAGAAGCATTCTTAGGAAGAGCCTGCAAAGCTTCATAATCGCCGGCTGCTTTCAGTTCGGCGCGTTTAGCGGCATATTTAGCCACGAGCTTTGCTCTCTTTACCTCGCGGGCTTTCATACATTCCTTAGCCATAACTACTTAGTTTTTTTTCGCGTTTTTAAAAGGCAAACCAAATTCTCTCAACAGAGCATAACCTTCCTCGTCTGTCTTCGCAGAGGTTACAAAGGTAATATTCATTCCCAATATCTTGGTAATATTATCGATATTAATTTCCGGGAAAATGATCTGTTCCTGGATACCGAGTGTATAATTACCTCTTCCGTCCAACTTACCCTCAATACCCTTGAAGTCGCGGATACGCGGCAGGGCGATGCGGATCAGTCTTTCCAAGAATTCATACATCTGCTCGCGGCGCAAGGTAACCATCACGCCAATCGGCATCTTCTTACGCAACTTGAAGTTTGAAATATCCTTCTTGGAAACTGTAGCGACAGCTTTCTGGCCTGTGATTGCAGTAAGCTCACTGATGGCGATATCAATGATTTTCTTATCTGCAACAGCCATACCCAATCCCTGGTTGATGACAATTTTCTTCAATACGGGGACCTGCATGACAGACTTGTATCCAAACTCTTTCGTCAAGGCAGGAACAATTCTATCCTGATATTCTTTCTTAAGACTGGCTGTATTGCTCATTACTTAATCTCCTCTCCTGATTTTTTAGAATAACGCACTAAAGCACCGTTCTCATTCCGTCTGCGGCCGATACGTGTCGGTTTGCCCGTCTTCGGGTCAACCACGTTCAGGTTAGAAATATGAACAGGAGCTTCCTTCTTCTCAATACCTCCCTGAGGGTTCTTTGCATTAGGCTTAGTATGCTTCGATACCATATTAATACCTTCAACAACGGCACGATTGGCTTTCACCAGGACCTTGAGAACACGGCCTGTCTTGCCCTTGTCTTCGCCAGTATTAACAAAAACTATATCGCCTTTTTTGATATGTAATTTGCTCATTACTTTAATTTTTACGAATTGTGTTAAAGCACTTCCGGAGCGAGAGAAACAATCTTCATGTTTGTGGCACGAAGCTCTCTGGCCACCGGGCCGAAGATACGGCTACCGCGAATATCACCGCCCGCATTCAACAACACACAAGCGTTGTCATCGAAACGGATATAAGAACCATCCGCACGGCGGATTTCCTTCTTTGTACGTACGATAACAGCTTTGGAAACCGCACCTTTCTTCACATCACTTGACGGGATCACGCTCTTGATCGCAACGACAATCACATCACCTACTGTTGCGTAACGTTTTTTAGTTCCACCTAAAACACGGATACACAAAGCTTCTTTTGCACCGCTATTATCGGCAACTACTAATCTTGATTCTTGCTGTATCATGTTACTTAGCCCTTTCGATTATTTGAACTAATCTCCATCTTTTCGTTTTGCTCAAAGGACGAGTTTCCA
>CALVFH010000050.1 GCA_944326775.1 uncultured Parabacteroides sp. | reverse complement strand
CAAGAGAAATGCGGTTTTCGTCCGCACCACATCGAGGAAGAGAAGTTTTACCCGCTGACCGGCGACCGGCGGATAGAGCACGTCAGTCGCCTGACGCGGGAAGAGTGGAAACTGTGAGTGGTGTTTTGTTTTATACAGGACAAGGCTTCCCTAAAGAATATTTATGTAGATATGGCGGGGCGATATATTTTTCCTATCTTTGCCGCCATCATTGTAAAACCTAACGAGAAAATAAGATGAAAAGCTTTCTTATTTTGCTGGTTGCGATAGTGTTCGAAACCGTCGCGACTTCTTGCCTGAACAAAAGCGAGCAGTTTACCAAGTTGTTGCCTTCTGTGGTGAGCATCCTTTGCTATGCTGTTTCGTTTTATTGCCTGAGCGTCGCGCTCAAGACGATGCCGGTAGGCATTGCGTATGCCATCTGGTCGGGTGTGGGCATTGTGCTGATTGCGCTAATCGGCTTTTTCGTTTTCAGGCAACATCTCGATTTTCCGGCAATGTTAGGGCTTGCGTTGATTATTGCCGGCGTGATTGTCATCAATGTATTTTCCAAATCAGTCAGTCACTAATTTCCTTTCACTATGATAAAGATAGACCATATCGCCATCTGGGCAGACAACATCGAGGCGATGCGTCGTTTCTATATGCATTATTTCCGTTTGGTTTCGGGCGAGAAATATGTCAATCCCCGCCGTGGTTTTACCTCTTATTTCCTTTCTGCCGATGAAGGGGCGCGTATCGAACTGATGCATATCGACGGCGTTCCCACTCCTGCTTGCCGGAGAGACGAGATTGGGTTGGCGCATTTTGCCATTTCGGTAGGGAGTCAGGATGCCGTCAATCGGTTGACGGAACAGCTTCGCGAGGACGGTTACGCTATTCTTAGCGAGCCTCGCACTACCGGCGACGGGTGTTACGAAAGCGCCATTGCCGACCCGGAAGGAAACCGGGTGGAGATTACGGAATGACGCTTTCTTTTATCAGAAAACTTCCACTTGTTTCATATTCAATGTTTTCGCAAAAAATTGCTTTACGTCGGTTGCCGTTTTTAGATTGTCTAGTTCCTTGTGTATGACAAATGAAGCACTGGCCTGCACAATATTGTTTTTGGCGGGACGGTATAGAACCATGCTGTGGCAGTTCCCCTCGTATAGGTAGAGATACAATGTATATTCGTTCAAACCTTGGTAAAGAAAAACGTCTTCGGCAAACAGCAGTGATGTCGTAGCCAATACGTTTGAACCGCTTTGTGCATTCAGCCGCGTGGGAATGGTACGCAGCAAACGGTCGATAATCAGTGGTTTGGTGCGGCTTGATTGACTGAGCCAGTCTTTTTTGTCAGTTTGCAAGTGACGGATGACAAATACTTTCCGGGGATGACTATATGATTGTTTTCTGATACTCGCTATTAGCGGTTTTATTCCTTTGGCTTGTGTGGCATAAGCGATGTAGGCAGAGTCGTTGGCTAGTTGCTGCATTAGTTGTGTCAGTTGCAAGCCATGTTTTAGTAAGAATACAGAGTCTGCTCCTTGATTGTTTTCGATAACAGACATGGTTGTTGCTTTATCAGTATCGTTCGTGACTGATTTATGCCGGTTATTGCAACTCATAAAAAGGAAAGAGAATAAAACGAGGCAAGCAAATTTCAGTTTCATACGCGAAATCAATTTATTAAACATTCAAATATTCGCCGTTTATCCGTTCTTTCAGCTTTTGCCAGGCAGGAGGCCCGAACAGGCAACTGTTGCGCATCGTGGTACACATTTCGCGGAAGCGGGACATCGGAACGGAAAAACTGAGTTCGTCTGCCTTGAAATAAGGACGGGCAGACGGGTCGAACAAGCCTAAAAAGGTTCGCCTGCCTCCGCATCGGTTTTCTTTTACAGTCAGTGTGAGGGTAGAGCAACAGCCCGAACCGAAGGGGGTGGAAACGGCGTCGGGAGCATTGTTGTCGAAGCAAGCCCACGTGACCAGTCCTGCAAGTTGGTCGGGAGTAGCGATGAAGAGAATGCCTTCAGCCTCTGCATCCGGCATCGCTTGGTCTATGCGGGCAAACCAGAGGTAAGGTTTGGCGGCGGGAAGAATCTCCAGGTCGCGGATATATTCCGCAACCATTTCCGGTGTCTGCTTATACCGCTCTTTGGTGGAAACGAATCCCGGCACGTGTTCGGGCATCGGGGCAAAGCCGGTATAAAGCTTTCCGCCTCCACAACTGAATGTTTCCCGGCTGACACATAGGATTTTGCCGGTCTTCACGGCCTCAAAACACTTGAAGATGCAGCCCCGTGTCTGCACCAGTTCACCGATCATCTCGTCTGAATAGCCGAAGCAAATGGGCAACGCCGCCTTGTTGCCGAAAGCTTCCCGGTAGTTGCTGATAAATTCCTGAACGTTCATAGATTCCTTATTTTTTTCTTTTGTTACGAAGGTATGTAAAATATTTCAATTTCACCAATATGTCTGTTTTATAAGATAGATGAATTGAGCCATACAGCAACATTTCTTTGAGCTTGACAACAACTTTAGCTTATTGTTTACACGGTAACTTTGCAACCGTAAAACAAAATGATTTAATCTATGGACAAGAAAACAATCGTAGTGGTAGGAGCCGGACTGGGTCTGGGCAACCACGTAGCTAAAAGATTTGGCAAAGAGGGATTCCGTGTCGTGTTGATGGCACGTAATGAGAAATCCTTGGAGAGTTACCGGCAAGATTTTATGGAAGAAGGCATTGAAACATACGTTTATGTGGTGGATGCTGAACAGCCGGATACACTGACAGCAGCTTTCAAGCAGGAAAAACAGCAATTCGGCACACCTGATGTCCTTGTATATAATGTCGGCATCACAACACCTGACGAAAAAGGAAAAATAGACAATACCGAATTGATGCGTCACTATCAGGTTGATGTGGTAAGTGCTTACCATTGCGTATGTCAGGTGGCAGATGAAGAGTTCAGTAAGAAGAACGGCACAATAATAGTGACGGGCGGCGGACTGGCTTTATATCCGAATGCGGCTTATTTGCCTTTGTCACTTGACAAGGCGGCACTTAGGGCGATGGTATATGCCTTGCATGAGGATTTAGCATCCAAAGGAATCTTTATCGGCACAGTAACGGTGTGCGGAGCTATCGGCGGTGATGAATTCTTTGCTCCTTCACGTATTGCAGAAGCCTATTGGACAATGTATAATCAGCGGGAGAACTGCGAAATAGTTTACAATTATCCGGAAGTCAAACAATAAAAAAGAAAGATTTTATGAAAACAAGAAAACTTAGAGATTTGGAAGTCTCCGCCATCGGTATGGGCTGTATGGGGTTCAGTACTGCTTACGGACAGACACCGACAGAAGCAGAATCAATCAGGCTGATGCGCAAAGCTCATGAAATGGGTTGTACTTTTTATGATACGGCGGAAATTTATGCTACATACCGTAACGAAGAATTGGTCGGCAAGGCATTAAAGCCGATAAGGAATGAGATTATCCTGTGCAGTAAGTTTTCGCCGGTCGCACTTCCCGGTCAGGAAAACATTGAGGGAGGAAAACTTAGTCTGAACGGAGTCAGAACAGCCGTGGAAGAAAGTCTGAGGCGATTGCAGACAGACCATCTTGATTTGTATTATGCCCATCGCGTGCCACAGGAAATAGATGCAGAAGAAATGGCTTTATGGTTCGGCACACTTATTAAAGAGGGCAAAATACTTGGCTGGGGCGTATCAGAGGCGACAGCGGAACAGATAAGCAAAGCGAATGCTGTCACGCCACTGACTGCAGTACAAAGCGAATATTCAATGATGGCCCGACAATGGGAGAATAATGTCATTCCCTTATGCCATGAACTGGGCATCGGCTTTGTTGCCTATTCTCCTATGGCTGGAGGACTTTTAAGTGGGAAATATACTTCACAGACTGAATACAAGGGCGATGACATCCGTCGTGTCATCTCGCGATACAAACCTGAGAATGTGATTTCCAACCAACCTATTATAGACTTTGTGAAATTATATGCTCGGAACAAACAATGTACCCCGGCGCAAATATCATTGGCATGGGTCATGAAAAACGAGCACATTGTTCCTATTCCCGGTATGCGTAGCGAACAACGTATTGCGGAAAATCTTGGGGCGGCAGAAATTGTTTTGTCTGACGAAGAATACGCAGCTCTGACAAAAGAACTGGACAAACTGAAAGTATATGGTGAACGCACGGATGAACAGATTGCCGAATTGGGAGAACTGCGGACAAAACTGTATGGTGGCTCCGGAGTGCATTTCAAAAAACAAACGTAACATATAAAAGTTGCCTGATAAGGGGAAAAGCTTGTTTCATTGGTGGTAAATGTTTAATTTTACATCGTTATGCTCAAAGAATCACAAATATATAAATATTGGGACATTGTATACAGCTGCTTTGTACCCCACGAGATGTTGTCAGAATACCGTATGTCTGTCCATGTCCTTATCTATGTCTATTCCGGAGAAATGCAGGTTGATGATGACGGGCATATATGGAAGGTCAGTGCAGGCAATTATGTTTTCCTTAAACGCGATCACCAAGTAAAACTGTTGAAACAGATGGCAGAAGACAAACCTTATAAAGCGATTAGCATCCGTTTTGAGCGTAGTTTTCTGCGTGACTTCTTCAGCCAATTGGATAAGAGCGCATTACCGACAAAAGCGAAACGCATTCGTGAAGCTGCCGTACTGTTGCCTCAGGTACCATCTCTGAAAAGTCTGTTTCTTTCGCTTTTCCCCTACACAGATGCGAATGTCAAGCCCAAAGATGAAATTATCCGTCTGAAAATGCAGGAAGCCCTCTATTGCCTGCTTGAAATTGACGAGCGTTTCTATCCGACAATGTTCGATTTCAACGAAGCGTGGAAGATTGATTTGTTGCCATTTATGGAAGCTAACTATACGCAGGATATGACACTGGAAGAATTTGCTACCTATACAGGTCGCAGTCTTGCCACGTTCAAGCGTGACTTTGCCAAAGTAAGTGACCTCTCACCGGAGAAATGGCTTATCGGGAAGCGGCTCGACAAGGCATACGAACTGTTGTCGCATGGCAATGTTAAGCCGTCTGATGTGTATATAAAAGTAGGTTTCAAGAACCGTTCCCATTTTTCCAGTGCCTTTAAGCGGAAGTTTGGAATATCGCCAGGAGGAGTAGTGTAAATAGTTTTCCCATCACTAGCCTCATTTCAGCAACATGACGATGCTTCCACTGGTAATCAGCAGTGCACCTATCACTACGCGCAGACTGACTTCTTCCTTCAGAAACAGAAATGACAGGACGATGGTAATAACCACGCTCAATTTATCTATCGGAGCGACACGAGATACATTGCCGCTCTGTAAAGCCTTGAAGTAGAACAACCACGACAGACCTGTGGCAGCACCGCTCAGAATCAGGAACAACCACGAGTGGCGGGGAATATCTCTTATTTCTCCTGCATGTGAACCGAACAGAACAATGCCCCATGTGATACAAAGAATGACCGCAGTACGTATGGCTGTTGCCAGGTCTGAATTAATGTCTTTCACTCCTATCTTCGCAAAGATGGCGGTCAGTGCGGCGAAGAAAGCCGACAGCAAAGCATAATATTTCCACATAGTTCTTTTTTCGGCAAATATAGTTGATAGTTCTATAAGAAATCTTGAAGATTGGGTGTAAAATTCATTTCATTTATTACAAGCTTTATTTTTTCGGCGGAAAAGAAAAGATGCCATGCTTTTCGGAAAAAGGATAGGATCTTTCCGCGAAAAGCATGGCATCTTTTGTAAAAAAGAACCGGAGATTTTCAGGCGAGGGAGAGCGACATCTTGTTTTCTTCAGCCATCCGACGCATATTCAGGATGGCATAACGCATCCTCCCTAAAGCCGTATTGATGCTTACGCCCGTAATGTCGGCAATTTCCTTGAAACTTAAATTCTGGTAATAGCGCATGACAAGAACTTCGCGCTGGTTTTCGGGCAGGTGCTCGACCAGTTTTTTTACATCGGCAAGTACTTGCTGTTTCACAATGACTTCCTCGATGGTTTCATCACATAGCTTGAGATTGTTCAGCAAATCAACCTCTACTTCATCATTTGAAATGGTGTTTTCCACACGTTCTTGGCGGTAACTGTCGATAATGAGGTTATGAGCGATGCGCGTAATCCATGCCTTGAACTTTCCGTTTTCGGCATAACGCCCCTGGCGAATCATCATGATCGCTTTCACAAAGGTTTCCTGGAAGATATCTTCTGCCAGTTCCTTGTTGCGGACAATGAAATAAATGTATGAGTGGATAGTAGCTTGATATCGACTCAAAAGCACATCAAAGGCGGCGTTGTTTCCATGCGCATAAAGAGCAACCAACTCATCATCGGCCTTCATTCTCAATTTTTTCATTACTTTCGTTTTTTAGTATTTCGAGTAATGTTCAAGCTATAGGCATTTATTTTTTAGAGGATTATACAAATAGTATTTAATTCATTGGCAAAAGAACGGATTCTATTTGAATTTTGCAAATAAATTGTATGATTTTTTTCAAGAAAGGAGTTTTTGGCATACTATTCGGGTGATTTTTTCTCTGGGAAGCGGAAGACTTTCCGGGCGCATGCATACCCTTCTTCATAAAGGGCTTTCAGTTTCCGCGTATCTTTTTCTGTACGCTCTACTTCCATGGGCTTTTCGGGGCGGATTACCAACGCACGTCCTTCAGCTTCCAGTCGGTCGATAAAGTCCAGTTCTTCGTTGTAATGCCGGTAGCGCAGGCGGAGTTGTTCCCGGATCGCCGGATAGCGGTGGTAGATGAAGCCGGGAAGGTAAAAATCCTTGTCCGGTTTCCGGTATCCCTTGTTTCTGGTCAGGATGATGACATTCTTTTCAAAGCCGTCGGCCATGGCATGGCGTACTGGGATGGAATCGCATACCCCGCCATCAACCATCGGGATGCCATCGACATAGGAGAGGGGACACATGACGGGTAGGGAACAGGAAGCCTTGCAGATCTCCAACAGGCGGTCAAGGTTTTCTTTTTCTTCATAATATTCCGCCTTTCCTGTCAGGCAGTTGCTTGTGACGATTACAAAGCGTTCCTTGGTTTTCCGGTATGTTTCGAAATCGAAGGGATAATATCGGTCCGGATATTTATAGAAAAGAAAGTCAAGATCAATGTAGCCATGACCTTGGACAAAATGTTTCAATCCAATATAGTTTCGCTTGGCCGGTAAATCGACAATGCTGAACAAGGACCGCCCGCGTTGGCGGGAAGCATAGGAAATCCCGTTGCTTGCTCCCGCCGAAACGCCTATGGTATAAGGAAACCAATACTGGTGGTCCATCAGATAATCCAATACGCCGACGGTGAATACACCTCGCATCCCGCCGCCTTCGAGCACAAGTCCCGTTTGGTTATCTAAGGTCATGATTGGTTTGAGTTTAGAAGTCTGTAAGAGTTACGTTGCGGAATTCTACAGGTCCGCCTTCGCTTTGCAAACCGATGAACCCTTCTTTTACTAAGTTAGTGCCAGTGTTCTGGTAAACACCATTGATATAAACGGTGATAACTCCATCTTTAACAAAGATGTTCGCTTCGTTCCATTCTCCGGCCGGATTTTCGCTGGAAGCCTTGTCTTTCTTGACGACCGGGAATTCCGGACGTTCTTTGCTTGTAAATTCAACCAAGTCCGAGCCGCCTAATAGGACAAAATCACCGGCATCACCGGCATGAAGCTGGCATTCGATACCATTGGGAAACGGATTTTTCGGATCGGCAATCAGCAGGAAGATACCGCTGTTGGAAGGTTTTCCGTCAACCCATCTCCATTCTACATGCAATTTGTAGTTGCTGTGCTTCTCTTTGGTGTACATGTATCCGAAAGGTTCGCCGCTGATACGGATCAGCCCGTCTTTTACGCTGAAAACCTGTTCTGCCGGAACTGCATTTTTATCTACCACAAAGTTCCAGTTTGACAAGTCCTTGCCATTAAACAGTTTCTGGCTCTTTTGTGCTTGGATGTCACTTGCGGAACCCAACAGAGCCACGGTTGCGAGGGCAAGTGTCAAGATGTTTCTTTTCATGTTTATTCGATTTATGTTTGTCAATCACTAATTAATTTACGGTAGCGGACACGCTTGGGTTCGGTATAACCTAACTGTTTCCGTTTGTATTCTTCATATTCGGAATACGTACCTTCGTAGAAGACGACGTTGGAATCCCCTTCGAAAGAAAGGATATGGGTGCAGATACGGTCCAGGAACCAGCGGTCGTGTGAAACGACCACGGCGCATCCGGCAAAGTTTTCCAGACCTTCTTCCAAAGCTCGGAGGGTATTTACGTCGATATCATTGGTCGGTTCGTCGAGCAAGAGTACGTTGGCTTCCGCTTTCAGGGTGAGGGCGAGATGCAGGCGGTTGCGTTCTCCGCCGGAGAGGACACCGCAGAGCTTTTCCTGGTCGGCACCCGTAAAGTTGAACCGGGAGAGATAGGCTCGGGCATTGATTTCTTTTCCTCCGACGCGGATAAACTCATTCCCTCCGGAAACTACTTGATAGACGGTTTTCTTCGGGTCAATATCTTTATGTGTCTGGTCGGCATAACCGATCTTGACGGTTTCTCCCACGTCGAATGTCCCGCTGTCGATGCTTTCTTGTCCCATGATCATTTTGAAAAGGGTTGTTTTTCCGGCACCGTTCGGTCCGATGACTCCGACGATTCCGTTGGGCGGAAGCATGAAGTTCAGGTCGTCAAACAGAAGTTTGTCTCCAAAGGCTTTTTTGACGTGTTGTGCTTCGATTACTTTATTGCCTAAACGTGGACCGTTGGGGATGAAGATTTCCAGTTTGGCTTCTCGCTCTTTCTGATCCTCGTTTAGAAGCCGTTCGTATGAATTCAAGCGAGCTTTGCCTTTGGCTTGGCGAGCTTTCGGCGCCATATTGATCCATTCCAATTCGCGTTCCAATGTTTTCCGGCGTTTGCTGGCTTGCTTTTCCTCTTGGGCCATGCGCTTGGTCTTTTGGTCGAGCCAGGAAGAATAGTTGCCTTTCCAAGGGATGCCTTCGCCACGATCGAGTTCCAGAATCCAACCGGCTACGTGGTCCAGAAAATAGCGGTCGTGCGTGATGCAGATGACGGTTCCGGCATATTGTTGGAGATGTTGTTCCAACCAATCGATGGATTCCGCATCGAGATGGTTGGTCGGCTCGTCGAGAAGTAACACGTCCGGTTGCTGGAGTAGCAGGCGACATAAGGCTACCCGACGCCGTTCTCCACCTGACAAGGTATCGACAAGCTGGTCTTCGGGCGGACAACGGAGTGCGTCCATTGCTCTCTCCAGACGGGAATCGATATTCCAAGCGTCGGTCGCATCAATTTTGTCCTGCAGTTCCGCCTGGCGGTTGATGAGGGCATCCATCTTGTCCGGATCCTCTAAGATTTCGGGGTCGCTGAAACGTTCGTTCACTTCTTCGTATTCTTTCAAGATATCCATGATCTCTTGTACGCCTTCCTGAACGATTTCTTTCACTGTCTTGCCATTCTCCAGCTTCGGGTCTTGTTCCAGATAGCCTACGGAATAGCCGGGAGAGAACACAACCTCGCCTTGATAGTCTTTGTCTATCCCTGCAATGATTTTCAGCAATGTAGATTTACCGGAACCATTCAGACCGATGATACCGATCTTCGCTCCATAGAAGAAAGACAAATAAATGTTTTTCAATACTTGTTTCTGGGGAGGAAACGTCTTGCTGACGCCTACCATCGAGAAAATAATCTTCTTATCGTCTGCCATATAGTAAAAATGAATATGTGAATACAGATTTGGTAACAAAGATATGACTTTTACCGGGATTATCGGCATGATTGCCTTAAATCGGTATGAAAACTTTCTTGAGTAATGGTTATCTTTGTGGGCATAGACTGGTATAGGGTGTGGTTGACGAACATTCTGGTCTTTTAAGTTGTTTTCAAATTATATTTAATCATTATCATAATATGAACAGAATAGCATCTCTATTTGGAATAAAGTATCCGATTATATCGGGCGGAATGGTTTGGTGTAGTGGTTGGCGTTTGGCTTCTGCCGTGAGCAATGCCGGTGGATTAGGATTGTTGGGTGCCGGTTCGATGCATCCGGAAACCTTGCGCGAGCATATCCGCAAATGCCGTGAAGCGACGGATAAACCTTTCGGTGTGAATATTCCGTTGATGTATCCGGAAATTGATACATTAATAAATTTGGTGGTGGAAGAAGGAGTAAAGATCGTTTTTACTTCTGCCGGAAATCCGAAAACCTGGACTGGTTTTCTGAAAGAACGGGACATTACGGTGGCTCATGTGGTTTCATCTTCCAAGTTTGCCCGTAAATGTGAAGAAGCTGGCGTGGATGCCATCGTCTGCGAAGGTTTTGAAGCCGGCGGACATAACGGGCGGGAAGAAACAACCTCGCTTTGTTTGATCCCAGCAGTTCGGAGAGTCACGACTCTTCCGCTGATGGCTGCCGGCGGTATTGGTACGGGAGCGGCGATGCTTGCCGCGATGGTTCTGGGGGCTGAAGGTGTGCAGATCGGTACCCGCTTTGCCTTGACGCAGGAAAGCTCGGCTCATGCTGGTTTTAAGGATTATTGCTTGAATCTGAATGAGGGTGATACGAAATTGCTGTTGAAGAAACTTTCGCCGACACGTTTGGTTCGGAACGATTTCCGCGACCGGGTAGAAGAAGCTGAAGCCCGTGGTGCGTCGGTTGAAGAATTGCGTGAATTGCTGGGAAAAGGACGGGCAAAGCAGGGAATCTTCGAAGGAGACCTTTCGAATGGCGAGCTGGAAATCGGACAAGTCGCCTCTTTGTTCCGTCAGCAGCAGACTGTAGCGGAAGTGATGGATGAAATCCTGAAAGAATATAATGAAAAGAAAGCTGTAGATTACAGCTTGTAGATAAATCAATAAACGTATTTTATTATGAAGAAGCTTCTCTCTTTCTTTTTTGCTTTGTTCCTACTGGCAGGATGTAATCAGTTAGGAAAGGTGGACACGGTGGAACCGGTCTATAATCCGTATGTGGAAGCTTTCACAACGGGAAAAGTATCACGTTTTGCTCCAATCTATCTGATCTTGTCGCAGGATATTCCGGCCGACAAGTTGACTGATTGGAAGAAGCATGTCCGGATGACGCCGAAAGTGGTGGGCTCCTGGACGTTGGAAAACAACCGGACTTTGATGTTTCGTCCGGCAAAGAGTTTTGATTATGGAACTGTTTACCGGGTAGATGCTGATTTCTCGGATTGGTTTGAGGCAACAGGGAAAGAGGAGAAGTTTGCTTTTTCGTTTTCTACGTTGGACCTTTCCCTCCAGGGGTATGTGGAGTCGTTGGATATCTCGGAGAAAAATGAAAACCTGCTCGATGTGTGTTGCGTGATACTGACATCAGATAAGGAGATGCCGGAAACCGTCGAGAATCTGGTTTGGATTCCCAAAGAAATTAAACGCACGTGGAGTCATAGTGCGGATGGGAAAAAGCACGAAGTGCGGATGCAGGAAATCCCGAAAGGGACCGATGAGCCTTATACTTTGACACTGGCAGTGAATCCGAATGATCTGGGGGTGGAGGAGAAAGCGCTGGTTTCGTTGGATATCCCTTCACAAAACGATTTCTCGGTGTATGATATCCAGTATGTGTCTGATCCGGAGCGATATATCGAAGTGACGTTCACGAACCTTCTGGATGATACGCAGACGATGGAGGGGCTGGCTTATATTGAGGGGAATAAATCGAAGGTTGTAGAGGTGACGGAAAACAAACTCCGCTTATATCCCGATGCCGACCGTGAGGGAGTAGCCAATGTGAATTTGAGCCGGACTATCCGGAGCCGGAGCGGCCTTGAGTTGGGCAAAAATGTTGTCCATCAGGTTGGTCTGGATAAGCTTGGTCCTTCGGTGCGTTTTGTTGGCGATGGCGTGATTGTCCCTGGTTCCGACGAACTGACCATCCCATTCCAGGCGGTCTATTTACGAGGGGTAGTGGTTCGTGTTATCAAGATATTAGAGCAAAATATCGGTTATTTCTTGCAAACCAATCAACTTGACGACTCTGGTGAATTGATGCGTACCGGTCGGCTCGTGGCTCGCAAGACGATTTTCCTGGATGATATTCCCGGTGCAGATCTGACGCATTGGGCAACCTACGGTATTGATCTCCGGGACTTGGTGAAGCTGGAGCCTGGGGCTATCTATCGTGTTTCGCTCTCCTATAATTTGGATTTGTCGGCTTATCCTTGTCCTGAAGGAACGCAGAAGACAAAAGAACAATTGCTGGCGGAAGATGAAGTGAAATTCCGGGAAGAGAGCAGCCGCTTCGATGAAGGAGGATATTACTATTATAATAATGATTACGATTGGTCGGCTTACAAGTACGCGGAGCGGAACGACCCGTGTTCTTACAGTTACTATTCGAATGCTACGGAGGCTCGGAATGTGTTGGCCTCGAACTTAGGGTTGTTGGCCAAGGCCGGAGAAGATGGAAAAATGTATGCCTGGGTGCACAACCTGATGACAGCCGATCCGATGCGGGGAGTGCAGGTGACTGCTTATAATTACCAGAACCAGCAAGTAGCTTCCGGCAAGACCAATGGCGATGGGGTGGTTACCTTGTCGTTAGAGGGGGGAAGGCCTTTCTATCTGGTCGCTTCAGAGGGAAAACAACGCTCCTACCTGCGTGTCGATGCTGGGACCAGTTTGTCGGTCAGTGCCTTTGACGTAGATGGCGAAGTGGTGCAGCAAGGCATCAAAGGATTTATCTATGGAGAACGGGGTGTATGGCGTCCGGGTGATACCTTACATTTGAATTTTATGCTGAATGACCGTTCCGGGCAGTGGCCAGCAGGGCATCCGGTGATTATGGAACTGTATAATCCATTGGGACAACTTTATTTGCGCCAGACGCAGACGAAGGGAACGTTGGGCTTATATACGTATCACCTGCCGCTGGCACAGGATGCGCCTACAGGAGCTTGGATAGCCAAGGTACAGGCTGGTGGTGTCCTTTTTGAAAAGCGGTTGCGTGTGGAGACTATCAAACCCAATCGGTTGAAGATCAATCTGCGTTGGAAAACTCCCGTGCTGATGCGGGGAGAAGTGGCCGAAGCCCGGCTTGAAACCTCGTGGTTGCAAGGGGCCAAAGCTCGGAATATGAAATATGATATCCAGGGGACCTTTGTTCCTCAGGAGTTGATATTCCCGGACTATCCGGATTATCGTTTTGAAGATCCGACCAAGATTTTCAACAGCGAAGAAAGCCGGCTGATATCGGGAACAACCGACGAGAATGGTACCGCCATTATCCGTACACGTTTTGACGTGGGTGCTTCGGCTCCGGGCTTTTTGCGGGCCAATCTGGTGACAAAGGTTTATGAACCGTCGGGTGAGTTCAGTGTCGATGCCTCCCCGGTGGTCTATTCGCCCTTTAGCCGCTATGTGGGGATTTGTTCGGAACAAGAGAAAGGCAAGCAGTTGGATACAGGGATTTCCCATGTGTTTGGCTTGGTTTCGCTCGACAAAGACGGGCATCCGGTTCCTGGGGTAGATTTGCATGCAGATATATATAAGGTAGATTGGTATTGGTGGTGGAGTTCCAGTGAAGATCAGCTGGCCCGTTACATTTCCAATTCGTATAACAAGCCGGTAAAACAAATGGATGTGCGGACAGATGCGCAGGGCAAAGCCGGAATCACGCTGAACTTCCCGGATAAGGAGTGGGGTACTTACCTGATTCGGGTGACAGACAAGGGCAGCAAACATACGACTGGTCTTTTAGCCTATTTTGATTGGCCGGGACAGGCCGGGCGTCGTGATGCTTCGGGCGCAAGTGAAGCGACAATGTTGTCGTTCAAGACCGATAAGGAAGAATATGAACCAGGTGATGAGATGGTAATTACCTTCCCTTCTGCCAAAGACGGGCGAGCCTTGATCAGTATCGAAAACGGTGTGGGCGTTCTTCATTTCTCTGAACATATCTGCCAAGCCGGGGAGACTTCGGTAAAGCTGGAGGTCACGCCGGAGATGCAGCCGAATGCTTATGTCCATATCACGCTTCTCCAACCTCATGGCGTGAAGAATAATGATTTGCCTATCCGTATGTATGGTGTGGCTCCTTTCCGGGTTACTTCGGCAGAGAGTCATCTGGCTCCGGTCATTTCTACGGCGGAAGAGCTCAAGCCTGAGACCGATTATACGATAACTGTTTCCGAGCGTTCGGGCCGTCCGATGGCCTATACTTTGGCAGTCGTCGATGAGGGTCTGCTTGACCTGACCCGTTTTGCTACACCCGATCCGTGGGCAGCCTTCAACGCCCGCGAAGCTTTGGGGGTAAATACCTGGGATCTCTACAACTATGTTGTTGGAGCCTATAGCGGACGTTTGGAACGTCTCTTCAGCATCGGTGGTGACGATGCTCTGAACAAAGGTCCGAAGGCCATCGTGAACCGCTTCGCTCCCGTGGTGCAGTTAGAGGGACCATTCCTGTTGGAGAAAGGGAAATCCAACAAACATACCTACCGGATGCCGAACTACAACGGGAAAGTGCGCATCATGGTGGTTGCAGGCGACGGCTCGGCCTACGGGAATGCCGAGAAGAGCGTGTTCGTCCGTAAGCCGGTCATGCTGCTGGGCACTTTGCCGCGCGTCATCGGGACGGGCGAAGAAATGCTGGTTCCTGCTACCGTCTTTGCTACGGAAGATGGAGTAGGCGAAGTTTCCGTATCGGCTTCCTGCTCGGAGAACATGGAGATTGTGGGGAGTCCGGTTCAGCACTTGTCGTTTGCCTCGAAAGGTGATCAGGTAGCGGCTTTCCGCATCCGGGTGAAAGCACAGCCTGGTAAGGGTGAGGTCCGTTTGGTGGCTAAGGGAAAAGGCGAAACTGCAACCTATACGGCAGAAATCGATATCCGTTCCGTCAGCATCAAGCAGTCGGTAGCGCAGTCGGCTACGGTCGAAGCCGGGCAGACGTGGCAGCAGCCGCTTGATTTGCCGGGAATGGGTGGTACGAATCTGGTCCGGCTGGAAATCTCCAATGTCCGGCAGGCCAACTTGTCGTCCCGTCTGGCTTACCTGACCGGCTATCCGCACGGTTGTGTCGAGCAGGTGGTTTCGAAAGCCTTTCCTCAGTTGTATCTGGCCCACTTTGCTGATTTGACGCAAGACCAGGAAACCGGGGCGGAAGCTGCGGTGAAAGAGGTCATTTCCCGCCTGCGTTCCTATCAGACGGTAGATGGCGCCTTTGCCTACTGGCCGGGTAAGACCGACGTGCAGCCGTGGGCGACGGTTTATGCCGCTCATTTCCTCCTCGAGGCGCGGGAACAGGGATATTTCTTGCCAAACCACATGCTGGAGAATGTCCTTGCCTATCTGGGCCGGACCGCTCGGACGTATAAGCCTGTGGCTTCCGGGAATCCTTATCTGTCCGAAGAACCGGTGCAGGCCTACCGTCTGTTTGTTCTGGCTTTGGCCCAAGCTGAAGAAGTAGGCGCCATGAACCGTCTGAAGGAAGAAAAGGCGTTGCTTCCTTTGTCTCGTCAGTTGTTGGCCGCAGCGTATGCCCGCATCGGGCGGACCGACGTGGCGGAAGCGATTCTTTCCCATACGGCAGAGCTTTCAGCTTCCGCAGGAGGGGTTGATGACGGCACCTTCGGTAGCGAAACCCGTGACAAGGCTATCCGCTTGATGACCTGCAACCTGCTGAAGCGGTCGGCAGAATCGGCCGAGTTGGCTGACGAGCTGGCTGCCACCCTGTCGTCTTCCGAATGGCTGAGTACGCAAAGCACCGCTTTCGCTTTGGTTGCCTTGTCGCAGTATATGCAGCAATATCCGGTCGGCGGCGAACTGGCATTTAGCTATCAGGCAGAGGCCGGTACCCGTCAGGATGTGCGTTCCGCCCGGCACTATTGGAGTACGGAGTGGACACCCCGGGGCAAATCCTCGTCCGTAGCCATCACGAACAGCGGGAAGTCTCCTCTCTTTGTCCGGGTTGTATCGGAAGGCATTCCGGCCGAAGGTCGGGAAAAGGCGGAGTCGGAGGGCATTTCCTTAGCGGTCAGCTACCAGACGTTGGACGGTCGTTCGCTTGATGTTTCTACACTTCCGCAAGGCACGAACTTCACCGCAGCGGTTACCTTGCGCAATCCTTCGGGCAAGCCGATGCAGAACCTGGTGCTCTCGCAAGTCTTCCCCGCCGGGTGGGAGATTTTGAATACGCGCTATCTGAATGCTTCGGCCGATACGACGGCGACGGGTATCAGCTATCAGGATATTCGCGACGACCGCGTTTACAGTTATATCGATCTGCTTCCGGCCGGCAAGCAAATTACCGTGAAGATTAATCTTTGCACCGTCTATCCCGGACAGTTCCGCCTTCCACCGGTCAGTTGCGAGGCAATGTATGATTACCGCGTGCGAGCCAACACCAAAGGTCGCGAGGTAGTCGTGGAATAAAACCGTTTTTTGAAACTGCCGAGTCACTCGCTATGCATAATTATACAGAAAAAGTGCTGCTGAGTGACTCGGCAGCTTTGCTTTTGTATTTTTTGCCCCGCTGAGTGACTCGACGGACTTACTTTTGTATTTTTTACTCCGTCGAGTGGCTCGACGTGTATAATTATTTATTTTTAGTCCCGTCGAGTGACTCGGCTTGTATAATTATTCATTTTCGCTCTCGCCGAGCGACTCGGCGGCATTAAAAATCCGAAAGCGCTTCTGCCGAGCCACTCTATTTGACTTCAAACCAGATTTTCCTTTGTTCGCCGTAATCATCGACGAGCGTCAGCAGGTGTTTGCCCCTTCCGACGCGGCAGGCCATCTGGTGTTCGCCCCGTGTCTCACCGATGAAGCGGTCGTCGATATGCCAATAGATAACCGCATCCGGACGGGCATGGGCTGCCTGGAAAACGAACTGTTCCTGTTCGCCGGTGAACCCTTTGGGCAGGAAAAGTACGGCCTGGTGCTCCGGGTAGATGAGGTCGATGCTTTGCTGGAAAGAATCTTCGCAACCGGGTTTGACGGGAGGCAGCGGACGGTAGTCGATGTGGTATCGTTTGTAATAATATTCCTGAGCGGGCGGCAGAATGAACCACGGGACGCTGCGGATGCGGCTGGCAGGTTCGCAGGACGTATTGACACGGTAGCGCCCGTCGGCAGAGAGATGCACCAGGCGGTGGTACGGACAGATTCCTGTGTTGAGGCCCGCAAGCGGAACGTCTGTCGTGTCGGTTTCCGGACAATAAGGCGACGCTTTGTGTCCGCTGAGCCGGCAGACGGGGATGCGCGTCAGTTCGTCGTAGGGTTTGTCAAACCACGCGCTGCCGTCGAGGAGTGAGAAGAGGTCGAAGAGGATGGGGGCGGCATTCCCTACACCGGTCAGTCCCGGACGGCCTTCGCCCGAGGCATTGCCTACCCAGACGCCCACGACGTAGCGCGGGGTGAATCCGATGGCCCAAGCGTCGCGTCCGCCGTAGCTGGTGCCTGTTTTCCAGGCTATTCGTTTCATCGATTGGAATTGTTGCCAGTCAGCTTCCTCTTCCGGGCGGTTCAGGGCCGACATGGCTTCGGCGGCAAACCAAAGCGAGGCATAGGAGAGGGGCGCCCGCTTTTCCAGCCGTTTGTCGGTGAGAGATTGGATAGGCGGGTCTTGTCGGAACTGGCCGGGGAAAGGCGTGAGCGGGTGGATGTCGGCCGGGTCGTACAGGCCATTGTAGGGATGGTAGTGCGCGAGGGTCCGGGCCATTGAAGCATACATGCCTGTTAGGTCCCAGAGCGTGCCTTCGGCTCCTCCGAGAATGAGCGAGGCACCGTAGTGTTCTTCGGAAAAACGGAGGGTAGTCATTCCGTAGGCCTTCAGAAGCGCCATGAATCGGCCGGTATGGTACTCGGAGAGCATCCGGACGAGAGGCACGTTGAGCGAGCGTTCGATAGCGACATGGGCAGGAACGGCGCCGTAGTAGGTGCGGTTGAAATTTTGCGGCGAAAAGCCGTTGATGTTGAGCGGCACGTCGGCCACCAACGTATTCGGGAGGAGCATTCCGTCGTGGAGCATTCCGGCATAGAGAAACGGCTTCAGGATGCTTCCCGTGCTGCGGGGGGCGGTGATGATATCGACCTCGTTGCCTTTTTCGGGCGAGGCCTCGAAGGTGGCGTTGCCGGCATAAGCCAGGACTTCCCCGGTTTCCACGTCGGCGATGAGGGCGGCGGCGTTGTGGATATGGTTGGAGGAATTTTCGCGGGCGTAGCGGTTTACGATGCGTTGCGTCTGGAGTTGCAGGGCTTGCCGGAGGGACGAGCGGATGCGTTCCCCTTTATGTTCGGTGATCAGGCGTTCCAGCAGGTGCGGAGCCTGATTGGGTAGGGGCAGAGGCGCTTCAGGCAGGGGTTCGAGGCAGGCCAGTTCATAGCTTGTCTGGTCCAGTATGCCTCGCTGGTATAGTGATTGAAGCAGACGGTCTCTTTTCTTCCGCAGATTTTCCCGATTCCGGCCCGGATGGATCAGAGCCGGCGAGTTGGGGAGAACGGCGAGGGTGGCGGCTTCGGCCCACGAGAGCAGGTCGGCGCTGCGTCCGTAATAGCGCCACGCGGCGGTTTCCAACCCCACGACATTTCCCCCGAAAGGCGCGTGGGAGGCGTAGAGTGCCAGCAATTCCGCCTTGCTGTAGCGCGTTTCCAGTCCGATAGCCCAGAGAATTTCCTTGATTTTTTCCCAGACAGTCCGTCGCTGGTTTCCCCGGGCAATCCGGGCGAGCTGCATGGTGAGGGTGCTGCCGCCGCTGACGATTTCGCCTTGTTTGAGGTTGAGGCGGACAGCCCGGGCAAGGGCCAGCACATCTATTCCGGGATGGTGGTAGAAACGTTTGTCTTCGTAGGTAATCAGGCAGGCAGCGAATTTGTTGGGGATGCAGTCGCGGGGCGGGAATCGCCATTGTCCGTCGTCGGCAATGCGTGCGCCGAGCAGATAGCCCTCCGAAGAATAGAGCAGTGATGAATAAACATCCGGAAATAATTCCTTCGGAATCCACAACAACAGGCTGCACCATCCGATGATAAGTGCTGAAACAATCTGGAGGAAAGGGGTAAGAATTTTCATGTTTATTATTGTTACTTTTACGAAGATAGCATATATTTGTCGATAATAATAAAGTATGAGAATGAAAACATTAAAGAATGACTGTTTGACCATTCAGGTTTCCGCCCACGGTGCGGAACTGACGAGCATCCGTGCGAATGCGACGGGAAAGGAATATTTGTGGCAGGGCGATCCGGCTTTTTGGAAACGCCATTCCCCGGTGTTGTTTCCGATTGTGGGTAGTCTTTGGGAAGGAAAATACCGTTATGAAGGGAAAGAATATGCCATGTCGCAACATGGATTTGCCCGTGATAGCGATTTTGAATTGGTGAGCGAGGACAGTACCTGCCTGCGCTATCGCCTGGCAAGCAATGCGGAAAC
>CALVFH010000049.1 GCA_944326775.1 uncultured Parabacteroides sp. | reverse complement strand
TCTTCGGATGTGTCTTTTTATGATGTTTCTGACAGTTCTGACAGTTGACAGTTTCTTACGGTTCTTACGGTTCTTACTTACAGTTATTTTTCGGAGGGTGTGTTGCCGAATGGGAGTAGATAGTTGTATTATATAATAATATATATATATATATATTATTATATAATTATATCTTATTTTTTTACGTGCCACGTTTGATAGCTCAAAATAAAACTGTAAAACTGTAAGACTGTAAGAACTGTCAACTGTCAGAACTGACAGCTGTCAGAAGGTTGAGTGATGTTCTGGTGTTGCTAACCGTTTGAAAATAGGTGATTTAGATTGCATTGTGTTTTTAGTTGTTCTTTTTGTAACTCATCACGGCCCATACGTTTATCGCAACGGCAAAGCTGCAAAGTGTGAGAAATTGCGGGATAAGATTCGAAAAAGAACTGCCTTTCAGATAAACTAAACGCATAACTTGCATGAAATATTTCAGCGGATTGAGCACCGTGATGGCTTGTGCCCATTCCGGCATACTGGCCACGGGGGTGAACAAACCGCTCATAAGTAGGAAAATCATCAGGAAAAAGAACATCACAAACATGGCTTGCTGCATCGTTTCGGAGTAGTTGGAGATGACTAATCCCATGCCGGAGACAATCAGAATGTAGATGGAGGCGAACAGATAGATGGTGAGCAGGCTGCCGGAAGGGATGAGGCCATAGACCCCGTAGGCCAATCCCATGCAAAGGCTGAGTACTAAGAAACCAATTAGCCAATAAGGAATTAGCTTGGCCATAACGAACGCCAGTTTCGGGGTTGGGGTGACGTTGATTTGCTCGATGGTGCCGGCTTCTTTCTCACCGACGATGTTCAAGGCCGGGAGAAAGCCCGATAGCAGGGTGAGCAGCATGACCATCATGGCGGGCACCATAAAGACCTTGTAATCCAGGTGCGGATTGAAGTTATAGCGGGGCGTGATGCGGAAGGTTCCCGCGGAAATGTGGCCTTCCGGCGCGTTCTCTTCGCGAAATTCGGCGGCATAATCGGTCAGGATAGACGATAGGTAAGACGAGCCGAGCGTGCCTTTTGTGCCGTTGACCGAGTTGGCGGATAGCATGACACTGGCCTTTCCTTCGGTCATGAGGTCATGTTCGAAGTCGTGGGGAATCTCGAGGATGATGTCGGCATCCCCTTTTTCGATGCTGCGCATGGCTTCCGCGTAGGTGTCGGAAATGTCGGTCAGCAGGAAATAGCCCGAGGCGGCGGCCTTCTGTGTCAGGCGTTGGGAGGCGGTGCTGCGGTCGTTGTCGATGACGCTCAGTTTGACATCCTTCACTTCCTGGTTGGCCGCCCACGGCAGGATCAGCATGACCGCCAGCGGCATCATGACGATAATCTTCGGCAGGAACGAGTTGCGGGCTATTTGTTTGAACTCTTTTTCTATCAGATATTTCAGCATGGTATATCCTCCTTTTTAACTTAAACGGGTCTTGAAATTCTTCAGGCTGACGGCTATCAATAGGCCGGTCATCAGGGCCAGTATGCCCACTTCTTTTGCTACGGCATGAAATTCCACTCCCTGAATCATGATTTTCCTTACCGCGGCGATGAACCACCGGGCGGGGACGATGGCTGAAATCCATTGCAATATCTCCGGCATGCTTTCGATGGGGAATATCAGTCCCGATAAGAGCATGACCGGCATCATCAGTCCCATGCCCGAGACCAGCATGGCCGCCATCTGGCTGTTCACCACGTTGGAGATGAGCAATCCTAAGGACAGGGCCAGAAAGATGAACAGCAGCGAGACCGCCACCAGCAACCCCAGATTGCCCACTATGGGCACATGGAGTACAAACGCCGAAAGCAGGAGTATGGTGGCGAGATTGACGGCGGAAAGCACGAAATAAGGCGCCATCTTGGCCAAGATAATCTGGATAGGTCTCATGGGCGAAGCCAGCAGAATTTCCATGGTTCCGGTTTCCTTTTCCCGCACGATGGCGATGGAAGTCATCATGGCGCAGATGAGCATGAGAATCATTCCCATCACCCCCGGCACGAAGTTGTAGGCACTCTCTCCTTGCGGGTTATAAAGCATCTTGAGTTCGGGGACGATGCGTCCGGACACCTCCGCCATTCCCGCCAGCTCTTGTTGGCAAGCCGTGAGGATGCCGGTGGCGTAGGCGGTAATCAGGCTGGCCTGGTTGGGGTCCGTACCGTCGGTAATCAGTTGGATGGAAGCGTCTCCGGTATGCCTCAGATCGCTTGCAAAACCCTCGCTAAACACCACGACCAGGCCGATATTCCCGTCTTTGAACACGTCGTTTATCTGCCCGGGATCGGTCAGTTCCTCTGCCAGGTCGAAGTAGTTGCTGGCCTGGAGGCGTTCCTTGATCAGGCGGGTGGAGGCATCCTTAGAAGGGTCGAACACCGCGACCTTCGTGTTTTTCACCTCCGTGCTGATGGCGAAGCCGAAAAGCAACATCTGTATGATAGGCATACCCAGCAAAATCAGCATGGTCCGTTTGTCCCGGAAGATATGGAAAAATTCCTTTTGTACGAATGAAAAGAATGGTCTCATCTCAGTTAGTCTCCTTTCCTTTTAGCTTCACGGGCCAGACGCTGGAACACGTCGTCCATCGTCGGCACTTGGAATTGGTTGCGTAGATTCTTGGGGCTATCCAAGGCTTTGATGCGGCCATCGACCATGATGGAGACGCGGTCGCAATATTCCGCCTCGTCCATATAATGGGTGGTCACGAAGATGGTAATCCCCTGGTCGGCGGCGCGGTAGATCATCTCCCAGAATTGCCGGCGCGTGATCGGATCAACGCCTCCCGTAGGTTCGTCGAGAAAGACCACTTGCGGCTTGTGGAAGATTGATACGGAGAAAGCCAGCTTCTGCTTCCATCCCAAGGGAAGCGAGCGGACCAGCGCGTCTCTTTCGCCTTCGAGGTTCAGTTCTTGCAGCATTTGCGTGGTCTTTGCGGCGATTTCCCGGTCTTTCAGGCCATAGATTCCCCCGAAGAGGCGCAGGTTCTCCCACACCTTCAGGTCTTCATAGAGCGAGAATTTCTGGCTCATGTAGCCGATGTGTTTCTTCACCTCTTCCGCCTGGCGGTAAATATCGAAGCCGGCTACCGTCCCTTTGCCCGACGTGGGGCGGCTCAACCCGCATAACATCCGCATGGCGGTCGTTTTGCCGGCTCCGTTGGCCCCCAGGAAACCGAATATCTCGCCTCTCTTCACCTGGAACGAGAGGTGATCTACGGCTACGAATGCGCCGAAACATTTGGTCAGCCCTTCGGCTTCGATTACCCATTCTTGATTCATAAAACCTCCTTTTCGTTCAACATAAGCATGAAACAATCTTCCACGGTCGGGATAATTTGTCCGACCTCAATCTCTTTGTGCCCTTCTCCGGAGAGGTATTCCTTCAGGTCGCCGGGGGTGCCTTCCGGCTTTAGCACCACGTGATAGCTTTCCCCGAAGGAGTAGGACGAACGCAGGTGCGGATAGCCCCTTAAATCGCTCAGCAGGCGATGCATGTCCTTGCTTTGTACCGCCCAGAGCGGGTAGGGGAACGACCCGACGATGCCCGGGGGAGTATCGACACGCAGGAAACGCCCGCCTTGCATCAGGGCGATGCGGTCGCATAGCTTCGCTTCGTCCATGTAAGGCGTAGATACCAGGATGGAGATGCCTTGCGCCTTGAGGCGGACAAGCATTTCCCAGAACTCTTTGCGCGAGACGGGGTCCACGCCCGTGGTCGGTTCGTCAAGAAACAAGACCTTCGGTTGGTGAATCAGGGCGCAGCATAAGGCCAGCTTTTGCTTCATGCCGCCGGAGAGCTTGCCTGCCCGCCGTTGCCTGAAGGGTTCTATCTGCCGGTAGATGTCTTCTATCAGGCGGTAATTCGCCTCGATGGTCGTGCCGAATACGGTGGCAAAGAAGCGCAGGTTCTCTTCTACCGTCAGGTCCTGGTAGAGCGAAAAATGCCCCGGCATGTAGCCGATGATGCGCCGGATAGCCTTGAAATCCTTCACCACGTCCAGTCCTTCGACGGCGGCCTTTCCCCGGTCGGCCAGCATCAGGGTGGTGAGGATCCGGAAGAGCGTGGTTTTCCCGGCTCCGTCGGGACCGATGATGCCGTAGATTTCCCCAGGCTCCACCTCGAAGCTCACCGCGTCGAGTGCCTGTACCCGCCCGTAAGCCTTGGAGAGTTGTTCGGTATAGATTGCTTTCATCACTTGTAAAACTTGTTTATGGCCGCTATTCTTCGCTTTCGAGCTTTATTTCTCCATACATGCCCCGCTTGATATACCCGTCGTTGCGGACGGTTATTTTGACGGCATAGACCAGGTTGGCACGTTCGTCGCGGGTCTGTATCGTCTTGGGGGTAAACTCGGCCTTGTCGGAAATCCAGGTTATTTTGCCGGGATACTCCCTTCTTCCTGATTCCCCTTCGTCGGCAAAGACGCGGACGGTTTGCCCGATTTTCAAGCGGGTAAGCTGGTCGGCCGTGATATAGGCCCGTAAATCCATTTGCGTTAAGTCCGCCACCTTGAAGAGCGGTTTCCCTTGCGAGGCCAGTTCGCCGCGCTCGGCATATTTGGCAAGAACGGTTCCTCCTACGGGGCTGGCGATGATGCACTTCCGTATCTTGTCGTCCAGGAGCGCCAGTTGGGCTTCAAGACTCAGGATGTCCCCTCCGGCGGCGAGGTTGGTCTTGTGCAGCGTTTCTTTTTGGGCCGAAAGCTGCTTCTCGAGGAAGGCGATTTGTGCCTCGATGTCGTCTAATTGCTTTTGGTTTGCCGCATTGTCTTTCAACAGATTGGCGAAACGTTGCTGCTCTTTGCGTTGGGTTGCTATTTGCTGGCGGAGAGAGGCGATCTGCCGTTCCACGTCGTACCGGCGGGCGGCGGCGGCTTGCAGGTTGCCCCGTACTTGTTGCTTTTGCAGGTGTAGCTGGATGGTGTCGATATAGCCAATGGCGACACCCGCCTGCAATTCCATGCCTTCTTCCACGTCGAAGCGGAGCAGCTCGCCCGAACCTTGGGCGGATACGAGGGTTTCCGTAGCTTCAAACACGCCGGAAGCCTCATAATCGTTGTCAGAGTTGTGGCATGCCGATAAGGCCATGCCTATGCCGATAATCCATGTAAATTTGTTCATATCTATGCATTTATTCGTGATTGGTGATATATTTCAAGTCGTAAATGGTGAGAAGCAGTTGCATCTCGTGCAAGATTTTGTCTTGCCGGGCCTGCTGTTCGGCATTGATGTCGCGCATCAGGTCGGTTCCGGAGAGTGTCCCTCCGGCCATTTTCTTTTCCGATGCCTGGCGGATAGATTGCTTGAGGCGGATAATCTCGTCGTCGTATTTCAGTTGTTCGGCATACTTTCGGACGGTTTCGTCTTTTAGCATCACGTCGAGCGAAGTGTCGAACAAGAAAGTTTCCCGTTGGGTTTCCACGCGCCGGATATTGTTCTGCAGCGTTTTGCGACGGTTCCTCAACGTGTAGAAGTTCCCGATGTTCCAGGTAAGCCGCACGCCGGCGGTGAGGTAGAGGGTAAAATCATTCTCGAACATATCCAGGCCCGGTTTCCCGTATCCGCCGGTGGCATACAAGCCCAGCTTGGGCATAAGTCCGGCCGTAATCCTATGGTTTTCTATTTGTAAATCATATATTTGAGCCTCGTAAAGCTCCAGTTCGGGCCGGCGTATGTCCTTTTGGACCGTCTTGTCCCATTCCGGCTTGACGAAGCGGGTCTGTTCGTTCCATTTCTGGCCCGTCAGTTGGGCGAGCATGGCGGTATAGGCGTTTTTGGTGGCTCTATATTCCGCTTCGTTTTGCTCGGCCTTCAGGAGGTTTACTTTCACGGCATCCAGGTCGGCCTGGTTGGCGATTCCGTTTCTCACGTAGGAAGCGACTTCCTGGCAGGTACGTTGCAAGTCTTCTTTCAAGAGTTGGTTCTGGTATAGCCGGGCATCGGCCAGGAGGATGCCAAAGAAGAGCTGGTTGACCCGGCCGTTGATGGAATAAAGGCTGACTTCGAGATTCTTTTCTTCTACATCGGCCGCCGCGCGGATGCCCTCCCGTTGCGATTTGATTTCACCACCGTCCCATAACGTCTGGTTCACATCGAGCATAAGCCCATACTGGTCTTGGTTGAGTTTGGGGAAAGAGACGCCTTCCAGTCCTAATTGGGCCGGGTCGATAGGAATCTCCGTGACATCGGATTGCCAGGAAGCTTTGGCCGAGAAGGCCAGTTGCGGGAGGTAACCCTTGCCGGCATTCTGCAGATTATATTCTTTTGTCTTGGCTATCAGGTCGTATTGTTTGATAAGCGGATAGTTCGCTTGTGCAAACCGGTAGCAATCCTCTATCGATACCTCTTGCGTCCAGGCAGGATGGCAGAATAGCAGGATCGCGGCGGCTACGAGTATGAATCTGTTCTTCATGTTTTAAATCTATAATTTAATTAAGTAATTAATCGTTGTGCGAAATAAAACGGAAAGCCCTTGTACAAGCGGTACCGGCTATCCGTCATTTTCTTCCCGTTATTGTTTTCTGAGGCTCGCCAGGATGACGTGCACCACTTCTTCTTTTCTTTTTTCGAAGAGCCGTTCGCGTTCTTCTTCCGAGATATGCAATACGTTCTGCACCAGTGGAGCAATCAAGACCGATCCGGCATCCAGCGAGACAATCGTTGTTATGAAGTCGAATAGCGAAATGGGACGTATGTTGCCCTTGGAGATTTCTTCGTCCAGTTTCTTCTGCAAGAGGATTGTCAGCGGGCGGAGGTGATTCATCATGCTATTGATCAAAATATCGACCGTCCCGTTCGACCCGTTTAGTTTCTCACGCAAGATGAAAGGCATGATTTGTGGGTTTTGCTTGAAAAAATCCATGTGCAGGCTCACCATATTCCGGATGCTTTCTTCAAAGGACGTGGCTTGCATGTTGATGCGCATAAAGCTGTTGGCCACTTCTTTCAGCTTTTCGCCATATACTTTTTCGAATAGATGCTCTTTGGTGCGGTAGTAATAATGCACCAGCGCCTGGTTGCATCCGGCTTCTTTGGCAATTTGGGCCGTAGTGGTTTTCATGAAACCTTGCTGGAGAAAAAGCTTTTCCGCCGCCGCCAGGATTTTGTCTTCCGTATTTTGTTTGTTGGGTTCCATATCGTTGATTGAGTAATTTAATTGATTAATTAAATCAAGGCAAAAGTATTTATTCTGAGGGAACAAACAAATGAATTTGTATTTTTTAACCTTTGCCGCACCTCTCCATCCCTATTGCATATTAGCCGGAAAGTATTAAATTTGTAAAGTGAAAAAAGAAAAAGAACACATGGAGGATAAGAGCAAATACATACGGCAATTTCAGGTGCAGAGGATGTGGGGAAGATTCAACCTGCAATGGAATGATATCCGTGAAGATGTGAATATCCTTGTGGGAATCAACGGATGCGGGAAAACAACGCTTCTGAATCTGATTGCGGATTATTATGCAGGGCTGAAGGTGAAGAAAAGCATCGCTGAAGCCGTGAGTGGGACGGAAATCAATGTGCCGGTAACCTACCTTCGTTCGTTCGACGTACCTGCCAATTCCAAGAAAAAGACGGAAAGCATGTTGCTTCAGGAGTTGAAACATATCATCCTTCAGAACGGAGAGGGGACTTCCTTCTTCGATTACCGGATGAAAATGTTGAATTATCCCGAGCAGGCGGACTTGATCCGTCAACGTATCGAGGCTTTTTTCAAGGTGGTCAATAAGCTTTTTGACGAAACGGGGAAGTCGATTGCTATTGATCCGAAGAGTAATAGCTTGGTATTTGTGTTGAATGAGAGCAAAGAGCCGAAGAAGGAATACGTGGAAATAGACAAATTGTCTTCGGGAGAGAAGCAGATCTTGCTGATTCTTACGACGGTGTTCCTTCAGGAAGAGAAACCCTGGGTGTTGCTGATGGATGAACCCGAAATTTCTTTGCACATCAGTTGGCAAGATTGCCTGGTGGGGCTTATCAGGCAGCTTAATCCGAATTGCCAGCTGATTCTGACCACCCATTCGCCCAACATCTTTGCCAACGGGTGGGAAGATAAGATTGTGTTTATTCAGGATTTGGTAGTAGCTTCATGATGAACGCGGAGAAACGATCTTTCTACGAGAAGGCCGCCAGACGGTTGGCCGCATCGGCCCGGCTTTATGGGGTAGATGCGGTAGTTCATGTGGAAGATAAAGTGGATATCTGGTTTTGGCAGCAATTGCTCCAGCGTTATCGGACGGGACGTTATCGGTTTCTTCCGGCAACTATGAATGAAAGGGGAAACCGTTCGACGGGTTGTACGCAATGTTTGAAGTATCGGGGCTTTCTTTCGTCTCGTTTTTTTGTGTGCATCGATAGTGATTTGCGTTATCTGGCCGGCGAGGAAGTGTCGGCGAAAGAAGGGATTTTGCAGACCTATACGTATTCGTGGGAAAATCATTGCACCTTTGCGCCCAAGTTGCAGGAATGTTTCGACCGGCTCATGCAAGGGCGGAGGACATTCGATTTCCAGATATTTCTGAAACGCTATTCACGCATCGTTTACAAACCTTTCTTGCTGATGCTTTCCGAAGAGCGGAAGAACCGGAAAGGGTTCCGGCAAGACCGGTTCCGCAAATGTATCTCCATTCAGTTCCGCCAAGGTGATGAGGCGAATAACGGCGCTCCGTTTTTGAAGCGGATAGCCGATAGTTTGGATTCGGCTCTGAAGAAAGGAGATGGATGGGCGGATTTCGATTTCGAGGCGGAAGCGGCCCGTTATGCGGCGTTGGGGTTGAGGGCCGACAATGCCTACCTCTATGTCCGGGGGCATTGCATTTACAATTCCCTGGTGTCGATGGGCCGGAGGTTGTGTAGCCAGACGGGGGTTAATTTTGAGAAAGATATCTTGAAGTCGGCTTTGGCATTCGGGCAGTATGAAGAGATTAAACGGATTGCCGACGATATGGCGATATTATCATAAAAACAGACAAGAATAAGATGAAAAATAATATCTTACAAGCTTTTTCGAAAGAGGAGCTAATCAGGCTTATCGAAGATTATTCGAAGAATTGGCTGGCGATGGATGGGGTTTGGTTCCAGTCGGTCGAGCGTACCCGGGGCATGGATGAGGCCATGTATCATGATGCGGAAGCGTGGCGGCGTTTTACGGTCATTGAAGCCAAACGTATCAAGCAATTCTTAGGCTTGCCGGAGCATCCCGGCTTGGAAGGATTGGCGCGGGCTTTGCAACTCCGTTTCTATGCCAATCTGAACGAGGCGGATTTTATCTGGGAAGAGGACGGAAAAGCCTTGGTTTACCGGACCCGCGAATGCCGGGTGCAACGTGCACGTGAACGTAAGGGATTGCCTTTCCATCCGTGTAAACCAGTAGGGGAGATTGAATATGCCGGCTTTGCACGGACGATTGACGAACGTATTGCGAGCGAATGCCTCAGCTGCTTTCCCGAGGTGACGGATCCCGGTTGTTGTTGCGCTTGGCGTTTCCGTTTGGAAGACGGGGAATCCGGGATTAGCGGGCGGAACCCATGATCAAGGTAAATTCCTTTTCGAAGTTGGGAGTCAGGATACCTTTCCCGATGGCTTCATGTATTTCCGAAATCTTCCAGAAGCGGCAACCGTCGAGCTCCTCCGGATCCGGATGGAACTCTCCTTCATAGACGGTCCGGAAACTATAGACCAGCTCGCGTTCGATGGCGGACTCGAAGATGTAGGTGCGCCACAATTCCGGAACGAAACCGGTTATCCCTAACTCTTCACGAACCTCGCGGCGGAGGGCATCTTCAACGGATTCCCCATAATCGATATGGCCACCTACGGCCGTATCCCATTTTCCAGGTTGTATATCCTTCTTCATCGAACGTTTTTGCAAGAGCAAATCGCCCTGGTGATTGAAAATATGCAGGTGGACCACCGGATGCAAGAGCTTGCTTCCGTTGTGGCATTCCGCCCGTGAAGCCCTTCCTATCGTTTCTCCGGCTTCATTAACCAAAGGAAAAAATTCTGTTTTCATAAGGCTTGTAGCTATTCTTTTTTATTCATCTGCTTTCTTTATCGTTTGAAGGATTTTAGCCAGTTCCTCGTCTGTTAGTCCGTTTCCATATTGTTCGTAACTCATTCGGAAGGTACATCCGTTCTTATATTCCGAGCAACCATAAGCCGTTTTCCCTCGTAAGATAGTCCCTTTTCCGCAAAGCGGACAAGAAAGGGAAGGAGCCTTGGTTGCTTTTTTCTTTGGGGCTTTCCGGGTTTTCTTTTCCGGAGCCGGGGTTTGCTGGGGAGAAGGGGTGTCTTCAATCGTGATGGAACGCCCCGATTTGTCGGACAAGACGTTAATCACGACTTGGTTTACCATTTGCTTCAATTCGTCGAGAAAGGTTTTTGCCTCGTAGTTCCCGCGTTCAATCTGGCGGAGTTTCTTCTCCCAAAGGCCCGTCAGCTCCGCACTTTTGAGCAATTCCTCGTGGATGGTGCCGATCAGTTCTTTTCCCGTCAATGTGGGATAGAGATTTTTGCGCTCTTTACGGATATAGTTGCGTTTGAAGAGCGTTTCGATGATGGCAGCCCGCGTGGATGGACGGCCGATGCCGTTCTCCTTCAAGGCATCGCGCAACTCTTCGTTATCCACCAGTTTGCCCGCCGTCTCCATTGCCCGGAGCAAGGTCGCTTCGGTATAGGGCTTGGGCGGTTGGGTTTGTTTCTCGTAGAGGATGGGCTGATGGGGACCGCTTTCTCCTACGGTAAAGGCCGGCAAAACGCCGTTCCCCTCATTGGCGGCCGTTTCGGAATCTTTCTCTTTCAACTCATTTCCAAAGACTACGCGCCAGCCCGGCTTGAGGATTTGTTTGCCCGTTACCTTAAACTCAACCTTGTCGGCTTTGCCCATCACCGTGGTGGTGGCGATGTCGCAATCGGGATAGAATGCGGCGATAAAGCGTTTGGCTATCAAGTCATATACGCGCATTTCTTGTTCGCTCAGGTTTCGGGCGGGGACTCCCGTCGGGATGATGGCATGGTGGTCGGTCACTTTGGAGTTGTCGAATACCCGTTTCGTTTTGGGGAGCTTTTTCCCTTCCAACGGAGCGACCAAGGGCGCGTAGTTTACCAACCCTTTCAGGATGCCGGGCACCTTGGGATAGATGTCGTCGCTCAGGAACGTGGTATCGACACGCGGGTAGGTGGTCACCTTCTTTTCGTAAAGCGACTGGATGAGTTTTAAGGTCTCATCTGCCGTATAAGCATATTTCTTATTGCATTCCACTTGGAGGGACGTCAGGTCGAAAAGCCTCGGGGCATATTCTTTCCCCTTTTTCTCGCTGACGTCGGTAACCGTGAAATCGGCCTGCTTGACGGTTTCGAGGAAAGCCTCGCCCTCTTCTTTCTGGGTGAAGCGGCCCTTGGTAGCCGAGAAGGTAACGTCGCGGTAGATGGTTTTCAGCTCCCAATAAGGTTCCGGCTTGAAGTTGTCAATCTCTGCTTGCCGGTTGACAATAAGGGCGAGCGTGGGCGTTTGCACCCTCCCGATGGAAAGAACTTGCCGGTTCCGCCCGTAGCGCAAGGTGTAAAGCCGGGTGGCATTCATCCCCAGCAGCCAGTCGCCGATGGCACGCGACAAACCCGCCTCATAGAGCTTGGTAAACTCTTGCTGGTCTTTTAATTGTTGGAACCCTTCACGGATGGACTCTTCGGTCAGCGAAGAAATCCAAAGGCGATAGACGGGACATTTGCAACCCGCCTTCTGCATGACCCAGCGCTGGATGAGCTCTCCCTCTTGCCCCGCATCTCCGCAATTGATAACCATCTCGGCCTTTTGCATCAACGACTCGATAATATGGAATTGCTCTTCGTAAGAAGGGTTGTTGATCAGTTTGATGCCGAAACGCGGAGGAATCATCGGGAGCGAAGCCAAGTTCCATTGCTTCCAGCTGGGAGTGTAATCGTCTGGCTCTTTGAGGGTACAAAGATGGCCGAACGTCCAGGTTACCTGATAGCCGTTCCCTTCCATATATCCTTTCTTTTTTACATTCGCGCCCAATACTTCCGCGATTTCTCGTGCCACACTGGGCTTTTCGGCAATGCAAACTTTCATATTCTTATCGTCTTTAGAGCGTGCAAAGGTAACGAATTGTGTCGAAAATTTGTGTAAATTTGTGTCTCGATAAGAGCAGATAGTAGGTATAGGAAGCCTAAACATACGGTTTATCGCTCCGAAAGAGTAGGTTTAAACAAAAGGGCTAAACAAATCCCGGCTATCAGCTGTTATCTCTTAAGATAATTAATAATGAAGAAGCCTATGAAAGCACTTACAAATGAAAAGCTGACTATTGTCGGCGCAGCTGGTATGATTGGTTCGAATATGGCGCAAACGGCGTTGATGATGAACCTGAGTTCCGAACTTTGTTTATATGATCCTTATGCCCAGGGCTTGCAAGGCGTAGCGGAAGAAATGTTCCATTGTGGTTTTGACCATGTACATATTACTTATACCTCGGATATTAAAGAAGCTTTGACGGGGGCCAAATATGTGGTGTCGTCGGGCGGTGCGGCTCGTAAGGCCGGTATGACGCGTGAAGATTTATTGAAGGGAAATGCCAAGATTGCTGAAGAGTTCGGCAAGAATCTGAGAGCATATTGCCCGGATGTGAAACACGTGGTGGTTATTTTCAACCCGGCGGATATTACGGGCTTGATCACGTTATTGTATTCTGGCTTGAAACCCTCGCAGGTAACCACGTTGGCAGCTTTGGACAGCACCCGTTTGCAGACCGAGTTGGCCAAACATTTCCAGGTTCCGCAAGGCGAAGTAAAGAATTGCCGTACTTACGGCGGGCATGGCGAGCAGATGGCGGTATTCGCTTCGACGGCTACGGTTGCCGGGACTCCGTTGCTCGACTTGATTGGTACCGATAAGCTGACGAACGAACAATGGGAGCAGATTCGCCACGATGTCATCCAGGGCGGTAAGAAAATTATCGACCTGCGCGGCCGTTCTTCTTTCCAGAGCCCCGCTTATCTTTCCATCGAGATGATCCGTGCGGCTATGGGTGGCGAGGCTTTCCGCTGGCCGGCAGGCACCTACGTTCATTCCTACGGGTTCGATCATATCATGATGGCCATGGAAACTACGATAGATGCGACGGGTGTCCATTATGCGGAAGTGAAAGGTACGGACGAAGAAAAAGCCGAATTGCAGAAGAGCTACGAACACCTTTGCACATTGCGTGACGAAGTAATCGGCATGGGTGTCTTGCCTCCAATCGGCGAATGGCATAATTTGAATCCGAATATTCAATAAAATCAGATAGAAAATAAATTATGGTAAGATTAAATGTATTTATCCGCGTAGAAGAGGCTAAACGCGCCGAGGTGCTCGCCGTAGCCAAGGAATTGGTGGCCGCTTCGTTGAAAGACAATGGTTGTGTGGCTTACGATGTGTTTGAAAGCGCTACCCGCCGGGACGTATTGATGATTTGCGAAACCTGGAAAGACGAGGAGTGCCTGGCTGTCCACATGAAGGCTCCGCATTTCACGACGATGGTTCCCCAAATCGAATCTATGGCGGAAATGAAGCTGGAGCAGTTCGCTTTCTAATGAAGGCTGGCTGAAAGGAAAGGTGTGTCAAGAGGGATAAGCATATCCGGATTGACACACCTTTTTGCGTTTTGGAGGAGTTATCTGCACCATTCTTCAAAATCCCCGAAGGTCTTGCCTTGCAGGTCGGGGATGACCCGGTAGGCTTTCCCTTGCAGCGAGGCCGCGGGGTTGGTAGTCGCTAACGCAATGACGCGCATCCCGGCGGCATTCCCGGCTTCGATGCCGGCAAAGGAATCTTCAAAAACCAGGCAATCGGCCGGTGACGCTCCCAAGTTTTCGGCGGCCAGCAGGTAGCATTGGGGGTTGGGTTTGCTCTGGGTGATTTTGTCGGCCGTGATAACCGTATCAAACAAACCTTCCAACTTCATCTCCCGGAAGGCGCGGTTCATTTTCGCATCGTCTGAGCTGGTTACCAAAGCCGTAGGAATATGGTGGGCTTTAAGCATCCGGATAAATTCCAGCGAACCGGGCATGGGCGGGAATGGCATCCGTACGTGGTCGAATTCTTCCGATTCCTTTCGGATTTGTTCCTTTACGGCTTCTGGCCGGTCGGCGAAATAATTCTTGAGAATGGAGTTCAGGGTAGAACCTTTGATAACCGCGGCGAAATGAGGAATCCCGGTTTCGTAGCGTTCTCCCATTTCATCCCAAAAAATATCGTAGAGCCGTTCGGTATCGGCTACAACGCCATCAAAATCGAAAAGAGCGTATTTCATATTCTTATTATAAGTTTGATTTCAGCGGGCAAAATTAGGGAAAAAACGATTACTTTTGTTGCTTCGAAAGTAATATGTAGAAAGAATGATGGACGAAAGGAAGAAATATTTCTGGTTTTTGGCCGCTTTGTGCCTATGTTTCTTATTCTTATTCTTGGGAGAAACGTCGTTTCACACGCGGGGTGAACCGCGCGAGGCCGTGGTGGCTTTGTCGATGCTGGAACGGGGAAACTGGATACTTCCGGTCAACAACGGCGTGGATATTGCCTATAAACCCCCTTTGTTTCATTGGATGATTGCCGCCTTTTCCTTCCTCGGAGGGAAGGTAACCGAATATACCGCGCGTTTCCCGTCAGCCTTGGCTTTAACGGCGATGGTGCTAAGCGGGTATGTTTTTTATGCCCGTCGCCGCGGTATGGAGTTGGCTTTATTGGCATCTCTTTTGACCTTGACGAATTTTGAGGTACATCGGGCGGGATTGAATTGCCGGGTGGATATGTTGCTGGCCGCCTTCATGGTGTTGGCTTTATATCATTTGTATTACTGGTATGAGCAAGGGATGAAGCGGATTCCGTGGCTGGCGATTTTATTTATGAGCGGTGCCGCCTTGACGAAAGGGCCGGTAGGAATTGTTTTGCCTTGCCTTGCCGCGTTCGTATTCCTTTGGATTCGGGGCAAGAAGTTTTTCCCCTTGTGCGGGAAATTCGTGCTGGTAGGGCTGGCCTCGTGCATCTTGCCTTTCGTGTGGTATGTGGCGGCTTATCGCCAGGGCGGAGAGCGCTTCTTGGAATTGGTGCTGGAAGAAAACTTTTTGCGTTTTGCGGGGAAGATGTCGTATGCCTCGCATGAGAATCCGGCGTATTACAATGTCTTGACTTTGCTGGGAGGGTTCATTCCCTATACCGTGCTTGTTGTCCTTTCGCTCTTTTTCTTGAAATATAAAAAGGTATCCTGGAAACTCTCGGAATCTTGGGCGCGGTTGAAGTGTGCCGTGAAGGAGATGGACGATGTGCGCCTCTATTCGTTGGTAAGTGCCGCCGTTATTTTCCTCTTCTATTGCATTCCGAAGAGCAAACGGAGCGTGTATCTCTTGCCCATGTATCCGTTTGTCGCCTATTTCCTGGCCGAATACATCCTTTTTCTGCGCCACAAACATCAGGTTCCGCTAAAGATATTTGTATTTATCCTGATGGGGTTAAGCCTGTTGTTGCCGGTAGTCTTTTGCGTTATCCGGATGGATGGGATACCTCAGACGTGGATAGGCGGGCGGCATCCTGAAGAGACGTGGGCCTATATTACGGCATTGTGCGAGGTTCCGCTGGGAGCGGTATCCGTCTTGCTTCTTGCCCTTCCGTTCTTGGCTACGGCTTATTGGGTTTGGCGGATGAAGCATCGGAAAGCGGACCTTCTGCCTCCGATGTTTGCGTTCATTTTTGCCATATTCCTTTCACTCGATGGTTTCTATCAACCTACGGTCTTGAACGTGAAGTCCGACAAGCCGATGGCCTTCCGGATTGCCTCGATGGTGCCCGAAGGCCGTCTATATGCATACCGCAAGCATTTCGTGGAAGGCAACCGGATGCATCCCTTTACGTTGAATTTTTATCTGGGCGACCGGATTGTACCTTTCCAGGAGTTCGCTCCGGAGGAAGGTTATCTGGTGATGGGAGAAAATGAATATGAGAATTTTATGAATGACTATGGAGCGGATTACCAGCTGGAGGACCTTTATGATTCGAACCGGAGGAGTTGTGATGACCATAGCGTAGTGCATGTATATTATTTTTTGAAAAAAGAGAAGTAAGAGAAATGGATAATAAGTCTCATTTGTTGATTATCGTTCCTTGTTATAACGAGGAGGAAGTGCTGAGGGAGACTAATCACCGCCTTTCCGATTTGTTGGATAATTTGGTTCGGGAAGAGCGGATAGACGAGGGGCATATATTATATGTAGATGACGGAAGCCGGGACCATACCTGGGCATTGATTGAAGAGTTTGCCTCGGCAGGCTTTCCGGTGCAGGGGTTGAAGTTGGCCCATAATGTGGGGCACCAGCAGGCTTTGTGGGCCGGTCTGGAATATGCCGCCGTGCATGCCGATATGTCGGTTTCGATTGATGCGGATTTGCAGGACGACGTGCAATCCATCCGGGAGATGGTGGATTATTATAATAAAGGTATCGATATCGTGTATGGCATCCGCAAGGAGCGCAAGACGGATACCTTCTTCAAGAAATCGACGGCACAGATGTTTTACCGCCTCATGGAGAATCTGGGCGGAGAGATTGTTTATAATCATGCGGATTTTCGCCTGATGAGCCGCCGCGCCATGCAAGCCCTGGTGAGCTATCCGGAGCGTAATCTTTTCCTCCGGGGGATGGTGTGTACCTTGGGCTTCCCTTCGGCGATGGTCTATTACGACCGGCAGAAGCGTTTTGCCGGAGAGTCGAAATATCCTTTCAGCAAGATGTTGAGTTTTGCCGTCGATGGCGTGACGTCGTTCTCCGTGCGCCCTTTGCGTTACATCGTGTTGCTGGGTTTGCTCTTCATCCTGATTGCACTTCTGGCCATTATTTACGGCTTCCTTTCCTATCTCGACGGGTCGGCCATTCCGGGTTGGACTTCCTTGCTGGTTTCTATCTGGTTTATAGGAGGAGTGGTGACTACCTCGGTGGGAATCATCGGGGAATATGTCGGGAAAATCTATAAGGAGGTGAAGCGCAGGCCCCGTTATTTCATTGAAAAAATAATCGGCGAATGAAAATTATTGCCTCAAAAAACTTGTCGGATTAAAAGAAAGTGTTACCTTTGCACTCGCAAACGAAAAAGAAATGGCTCGTTAGCTCAACTGAATAGAGCATCTGACTACGGATCAGAAGGTTATAGGTTTGAATCCTATACGAGTCACGAAAGGTAAAACAAATAGATTTGGAGGCTCGCTAGCTCAACTGAATAGAGCATCTGACTACGGATCAGAAGGTTATAGGTTTGAATCCTATGCGAGTCACAATAGGCGTAACAATAGATTTAAAGGACGGCTCGTTAGCTCAACTGAATAGAGCATCTGACTACGGATCAGAAGGTTATAGGTTTGAATCCTATACGAGTCACGAATAAGGTCATCTTGAAATAGGTTTTAAGATGGCCTTTTTAATTTTTATTGCAGCTTAATCGATTGTTTTTGCTATAAGATAAGGGAAAATCTGTGGATTTGTTTTATTTTTGCACTCCCAATATCCAATCTGTAATTATTCCTATAAATTATGTTGATAACTATTTTAATTCTTGTTGTTGCGACGATCTTTTTCATGAGCGGAAAGGTGCGTTCGGACTTAGTGGCTATTTGCGCGATGCTTGCTTTGATTGTCTCCCATATCCTTACTCCGGAAGAAGGGTTGTCGGGATTCTCCAATTCGGTGGTGATTATGATGGTAGGACTGTTTGTCGTGGGTGGCGCGATCTTCCAGACGGGATTGGCAAAGATGATCAGCAGCAAGATACTTAAACTGGCGGGAAAGAGTGAGTTGCGCTTGTTCTTGCTGGTGATGCTGGTAACCTCTGCCATCGGTGCCTTCGTGAGCAATACCGGAACGGTTGCGCTGATGTTGCCTATTGTCGTGAGCATGGCGGCCAGTGCGGGAACGAATCCGAGCCGTTTGCTGATGCCTCTGGCCTTTGCCAGCAGCATGGGCGGAATGATGACGCTTATCGGAACGCCGCCAAACTTGATTGTCGCCGAGGCTTTGGTGAATGCCGGATTTCCGCCGCTTTCGTTCTTCTCGTTTCTGCCCGTCGGATTGGTTTGCGTGATTACGGGCACACTGGTGTTGCTTCCTCTCACCAAACATTTCTTGTCGAAGAAAGGGCAGGCCGACGAGAACGCGCATTCCGGGAAATCCTTGAAGCAGCTGGTCAAAGAATATGGTTTGTCGAACAACCTCTTCCGCTTGCAGGTGCCGGCCTCGTCTCCGGCGGTAGGGCGCACGGTGATGGATTTGAATGTCCGCCAGAAATATGGGGTCAATATCCTGGAGATACGCCGCTTGCCCGCCTCCCAGAATCGTTTCCTGCATACGGTCAAGCAGATATCCATCCCTGAAGCGGTCTTGCAAGAACACGATGTGCTCTACGTTTCCGGCCCGGCCGAGAACATCGAGCAGCTGAGAACCGATTGCGGCCTTGCGCTTATGGATGAGCATGCGGCGGAAATAGCCGGCCAGTCGCTAGGCTTCTACGACATCGGGATTGCCGAAATCGTGCTGATGTCGTCTTCCCGCATCATCAACCACACGGTGAAAGACGCGGCGTTCCGGGATAAGTTCAATGTCAACGTCCTGGGTATCCGCCGGAAGAAAGAATATTTGCTGAACGACCTCGGCAAGGAGAAAATGCACGAAGGCGACGTCTTGCTCGTGCAGGGCGAGTGGAAAGACATCGCCCGCCTCTCGAAGGAAGAAGAAAACTGGGTGGTTTTGGGGCAACCCCTCGAGGAAGCCGCCAAGGTTACGCTGGATTACAAGGCGCCCGTGGCTGCTTTCATCATGTTGCTGATGATTGCGATGATGGTTTTCGACTTCATCCCCATTGCCCCCGTCACGGCGGTGATGATTGCCGCGGTGCTGATGGTCGTTACCGGTTGCCTGCGTAGTGTCGAGGCGGCCTATAAAACCATCAACTGGGAAACCATCGTGTTGTTTGCGGCGATGATGCCTATGTCGCTGGCCTTGGAGAAAACCGGCACGTCCGATTACATCTCGAACGCGCTGGTGCAGTATATCGGAAGCTACGGCCCTCTGGTTCTGCTGGCGGGTATCTATTTCACCGCCTCGCTGATGACCATGTTTATCAGCAATACCGTGACCGCCCTTTTGATGGCCCCCATCGCCTTGCAGAGTGCCCTGCAACTGGGGGTGAGCCCGGTTCCTTATCTTTTTGCGGTCACCGTAGCGGCGAGTATGTGTTTTGCCTCCCCATTTTCGACGCCGCCCAATGCATTGGTCATGCCAGCCGGGCAATATACCTTCATGGATTATATCAAGGTAGGTCTGCCTTTGCAGATTATCATGGGAATCGTGATGGTATTTGTTCTCCCGCTTTTGTTCCCGTTTTAAATACTCCGGTTTTTAGGAGATAAAAAAAGCCGTCCCCATAGCGTCGACAGCACTAAAAATTTTCTGGAAGCATCGTCGACTGCGTCGACAGCACTAAAAATTTTCTGGAAGCATCGT